>CAINEC010000203.1 GCA_903847585.1 uncultured Bacteroidota bacterium | reverse complement strand
AGACAATTTGATGATTTGAAAATGAGAACTAATTACTCATCTTCTTTGCCGAATCGTGATCGTACTTCAAAATTTGCTTTAGGTCAGGACGCAGTCGACTTCTATAAACTGAAAGTGTATCTTGTTTAATTTTCCCTTTTCTCAACTTACGTTGTTCGTCGATTGGCAACGATGCAATCTCCAGGCATTGTGGCGTACAACATCCTTTCATGCGTTCCTTACAATCATCGCACTGAATAAAAAGTAAATGACAATCATCGTTAGCGCAGTTTGTATGATCATCGCAAGGCTTACCACATTGGTGACAAGATGAAATAATATCTTCAGTAATACGCTCACCTAAGCGATCATCAAACACGAAATTTTTACCGATGAACTTCGAAGGAATTCCTTTTTCTTTAATCTCTTGCGCATAATTAATAATTCCTCCATGCAACTGGTTTACATCATCAAAGCCATGATGCTTAAACCATGCACTTGCTTTCTCACAACGAATTCCACCTGTGCAATACAATAATATTTTATGATCCTTCTTGTCCTCCACCATATCGAGACCCATCTTTAAACAATCTCTGAAAGTATCTGATTCTGGCAACAAGGCTTTTTCAAAATGGCCTACTTCACTTTCATAATGATTTCGCATATCAATTACGATTGCGTTTGGATCTTCTAATGCTTTATTAAACTCTTCTGCATTTAAATGCTTACCCACATTAGTAACGTCAAACGTATTATCATCTAATCCATCTGCTACTACTTTCTCACGAATGCGAACGATTAATTTTATAAATGATTTGCCATTATCCTCCACCGCAATTTTCAAAGGCATTGCTTTCAAATGAGCATCGGCCTCAAGCAAATTTTTAAAAGCTTCGAAATTATGTTCCGGAATACTTATTTGAGCGTTGATCCCTTCGTGAGCCACGTATACCCTTCCTAAGATTCCCAACTCATCCATACGTCGGTAAAGGTCTGCGCGATACATCTCCATATTATCAATGTATACATAACGATAAAATGAAAGCGTAACTCGTTTGAAATTTTCGCTGTCTAATTTCTTTTGCAGCGTAGCTTTATCGTATTTATTGTGAAGCATAATGAGGCAAAGATACAAAGCCTAATCTTTATCCTGCAAAAATAAAATACTGATATTTTACAGGTATTTCTTTGCTTCGCGAAGGCTTACCATGGATAAATGATGGTCTTGAACAAATTTGCGGACTGCATCCGGATTAAACTTACTGTATTGTCGCAACGACCATCCTAGTGCTTTTTGAATAAAAAATTCTTTTGAATGCACGTACTTTTCACATTGTGCAAAGAGTAAATATTGATCTGTTTTAGCAGCGTACTTCAATTGAAAAATCATTGTTGTACGATGAAACCAAAAGCTCTTATCAGCATCCCACCGTTCAACACTTGAAAGTATCAATTCAGGATATTTCTGAAGTAATTTTCCAACTAAAGAAGAAGCAATAAAATCAACAGTATCCCACCACGACTTTTCCGCAATCATATATTCAAATAATTGCAGCGTTTCAGGCGTCCACTTTTTATGCATTTTAAAAATATACTCCATGGCTACATACTGGCATTCACGCTGTGGTTGCTTCCAAAGAAATTTTACTACTTCATTAATATTTTCTTCGGAAGAATTAACCAATGCTTTTAAAAAGGGGTTCGCTAATGCAGCACGTTTATCTTTTTGTAGTCCATAAAAATCAAACAAATTTCGCATGTAGGCTTTCATTCTTTCTACCTGATATGCATCTGCATTTTCTTGAAACACCAATAACAAATTTTCTAACGCAGCTTTTGTTTCTTTATTCATGGCATAAAAAAAGTCGGGATTAACCGACTTTAATTTTTATTGTTCAACTGTTGTTTTCTTTCGCTTATTTGATCTGTATATGATAAAGGCCGTACCTCCTAATACATAGGGAATTGCCATTAAAAATAAAATCCCCCTGTTCAATCCTTTTCCCTGTACTTCTCCTTTCTTAATTCCAGATTCTGCTGCTTGTCTGCACATTGAACATTGCGCATTTACCTCTGTAATAATTGCAAAGTTGATGAAGAGTGTAATAAGAAGAATTGCTTTTTTCATAGTCAACCAAAATTAAGGAGTTCAATTTTTATTTGCAACCTTTAAAACGGATAATATGGGGAAATCATAAAATAAACGATAACACCCGTAGTTGTAACATATAACCAAATTGGAAATGAAAAGCGAGTCATCTTACGATGCTGCTCCACTTTATTATTTAGTCCGTACCAGAATGAAATTAATACCAATGGTAAAACTACTGCTGCGAGAATAATGTGTGAAATTAAAATGGCTAGATAAACGGGGCGCAGTGGATTATCTAAAGGAAACTTTGTTTCATCTGCCATCCAATGATACGCTACATAAGAAACTAAAAACAAAGCCGACAAACAAAATGTAAGGAGGTTTAATTGTTTATGCGTTGCGATATCTTTTCTTCTAATAGCGCGGTACGAAAGAATTAAAAGTATTGTACAGCTTGCATTAATAATTGCATTCAACTTAGGTAAAAAAGTAGCGAAAGCTGGTAACACTTCCGGACGTGGTAATACTTTTTGATTAAGTAATACGACAACTAAAAAAACAACTACTGATAATGATAGTACAATTCGGAAGACAGTTTTTTCGGATAAATTGGAGAACATAGTAGTTAGATTTTCTTTAAAACAAGTGTTAATACTTATTGTTTATTGTATTCAAGTTTCAGAACGGCAACATCTTCAATCAATCTATTTACATCTAGAATATT
>CAINEC010000202.1 GCA_903847585.1 uncultured Bacteroidota bacterium | reverse complement strand
TTTGCATACTTGATTTTTATATTTTTATCCCTGATAAATGAAGATAATTATACCTGTTGCGGGAATTGGCAGTAAGCTACGTCCTCACACGCATACTCAACCGAAAGCATTGGTGCCCGTTGCAGGGAAGCCAATTTTGTCGCATATCGTTGATTACCTTGTTGAAGGAGGGTATAAAGAGTTCATTTTTATTGTCGGATATTTAGGTGACAAGATTGAGGATTATGTGAAAAGTAAGTATCCGCATTTAAAATCATCGTTTGTCATTCAAGAGCCACGTGAAGGAACAGGCCAAGCAGTTTGGATGGCTAAAGAGTTGATTCATGAAGGTGATGAATTACTGATTGTTTTAGGTGATACCATTATCGATTACAATTTACATGCGATTGTCACATCTCCTTGTTCTTCTTTAGGAATTAAAAAAGTGGATGATCCACGACAATTTGGAGTAGCAGAAATTGATGGCAAAGGTTTTATTACAAAGCTGGAAGAAAAGCCACTAATACCGAAATCAAACCTTGCTTTAGTAGGAATTTACTACATCAAAAACGGATTTTTATTAATGGAAGCATTAGATCATTTAATCAAGAATGATATCCGACATAATGATGAGTTTAATTTGACAATGGGCATTCAACGAATGGTGCAGGCAGGGGAGCAGTTCTCTACCTTCCAAGTTGGTAATTGGTTCGATTGCGGAGGTAAAAACAATCTCTTAGAAACGAATGCAACTTTGTTAAGTCACGATAAAAATATTTCCAATAAGAAATACAATTATAGTAATACCATTATCATTCATCCAGTAAGTATTGCTCCTAATTGCGATATCAGTGATTCGATAATTGGTCCTAATGTTTCCGTTGGAGATAATACCATCATCCGACATTCTATTTTGAGTAATTCGATTATTGGTTCTTATTCACAATTAGAGTCCGCTATTTTGCATGAAAGTGTAATTGGTAGTGATGCTTATTTAAAAGGACTTAGTCAAAGTTTAAATATTGGAGATAGTACAGAAATTGATTTTAGTTAATACATAACAGTTATGATAAAGAAAGATACACAGGTTTTTAATCTGATAACAAAAGAGTTAAAACGTCAACGTCACGGGATTGAGTTAATTGCCTCTGAAAATTTTGTTACAAAACAAGTAATGCAGGCCGCGGGTTCATGCTTGACAAATAAATATGCTGAAGGACTTCCAGGTAAGCGCTATTATGGAGGATGTGAAATTGTCGACCAGATAGAGCAAATTGCAATTAATCGTGCTAAAGAATTATTTGGGGCAGCTTGGGCAAATGTGCAACCGCATTCAGGAGCACAGGCAAATGCAGCGGTTATGTTGGCTGTGTTAAATCCGGGTGATAAAATCATGGGATTTGATTTATCGCATGGGGGACATTTAACGCATGGTTCTCCTGTGAATTATTCAGGTAAATTATATAAAACATGTTTCTACGGAGTAGAGAAAGAAACAGGCATGATTAATTACGATAAAGTAGAGAAGATTGCTAAAAAAGAAATGCCTAAATTGATTATTTGTGGTGCTTCGGCTTATTCTCGCGACTGGGATTATGTTCGCTTACGCAAGATAGCAGATAAAGTTGGTGCATTATTGCTAGGAGATATTTCTCATCCTTCGGGATTAATTGCAAAAGGAATTTTAAATGATCCACTACCTTACTGTCATATAGTAACAACTACAACTCATAAGACGCTTCGCGGTCCTCGCGGTGGTTTAATTATGATGGGTAAAGATTTTCCTAATCCTTACGGAATAACAACGCCTAAAGGAGAAATCAGGTCTATGAGTAGCTTGTTAGATGCTGCTGTATTCCCGGGAATTCAAGGTGGACCATTAGAGCACGTAATTGCTGCTAAGGCTGTAGCTTTCGGAGAGGCATTGACAGATGAGTATTTGAAGTATACAATTCAAGTCGTAAAAAATGCGCAAGCAATGGCGAAAGCATTTACTGATTTAGGATATCATATTATATCAGGAGGCACAGATAATCATTTAATGTTAATCGATCTTCGAAATAAAAATATTACAGGACGTGAAGCGGAGAATGCATTGGTGAAAGCAGATATTACTATCAACAAAAATATGGTTCCTTATGATGATAAAAGTCCATTCGTAACTTCTGGTATTCGTGTGGGAACTCCTGCGATTACTTCAAGAGGAATGAAAGAAAAAGACATGAAGAAAATAGTTACTTTAATCGATAAAGTATTAATGAATCATACCAACGAAAAAGTAATTGAAAAGGTGAGAGGAGAGGTGAATACGTTCATGGATAAATTTCCATTATATTAGTCCTTCAAATGAAAAAAGTTAATCTGATAGTAGTTGCAATGTTATTGGTTGCTCAAATTTCTTTTGGGCAATCAGGTGGACAATCAGCTTTTAATTTTTTAAACTTCAATACTAGTTCTCGCGCTGCTGCATTAGGTGGTAGTTCAATCGTAACTACTGCAGAAGATGTGTCTTTAATGGTTTATAATCCCGGACAACTATTCTCTACAATTGACAAACAGTTTTCTGTGAGTTATGTCGGTTATGCTTCTGATATTTCATATAGTGATTTTGTATACGCTCAAAAGTCCAAGCGATTTGGAATGATTGGGGGGTATGTTCATAATGCAAATTATGGAACATTTGTGCAAACCGATTTAGCTGGAAATATTTCAGGCGAGTTTAAGGCTTCTGATAATGCTATCGGATTAACTTGGGCAAAGCAATTAGATAGCACATTAAATTTAGGTGTATCTGTGAAAGGAGTCTTTTCAAACCTAGGTCTTGGAAATACTTCAAATGCATTAGCGGCCGATGCGGGAATTAATTATCATTTAGCAAGAAAAAACTTCTCAGCTGCTTTTGTGATTCGCAATTTTGGAGCACAACTAAAGAAGTTTGATGGTGGATCAACAGAACGATTGCCTTTGCAAATTCAGCTTGGTATTTCAAAGAAGCTAACGAATGCGCCTTTCCGTTTTTCATTAATTGGTCAGCAATTGCAGAAGTATGATTTATCGTATTTAAATCCGAATGAAAACGGAATTGATCCTTTAACAGGTGAAGAGAAAGTACAATCAATCACAGCAGGAAACAAAATCATGCGTCACGTGATTATGAATGTGGAAGTATTGTTTTCAAAGAACTTTAATCTTCGATTAGGTTATAATTTCTTGCGTAGAAATGAATTGACATTAACAGAGAAAAAAGGTTTGTCTGGATTCTCCATGGGACTTGGATTAAAAATCAGCGCACTACAAATCTCATTCGCTAAAACACTTTATATGCCTTACGAAGGAAGTAATCACATTACGATTTCTGGCAACTTAAGTGATTTTAAAAAGAAACACTAAATCATTTCAATATGATAATCAATAAAATCATGAAGAAGGTTGTTGCTATAGCAGCCTTTTCTTTTTTGTTTTCCTTCGGATATGCTCAATCATGTAATTACCATTTATCAATGTTTGATAGTTACGGTGATGGATGGAATGGTGGATCTTTAGAAGTGTTAGTTAATGATACAAGTATTGGTGTTTATAGCGCATTAAATTATGGCAATTCAATTAGCTTTTCTGTAGATAGTGGTGATACAATTAAATTGATATATTCTTCGGGTGCGTACGAAAATGAAAACACCTATAAGTTATTTGATGCTTCGTGGAATAGTTTGTTTCAAGATGGACCAAATCCCGCAACTGGTTTAGTATATACTTGTATTGCTAATTGTAATAGTGCTGTTTTGTTGGGTGGACATCCTTGTAATGCAATTCCTGTTGCTGTAGGACAGTGTTTGTTTTCATCCAATGTAAATTTTCCTCAGAGTGGATTAGGATTAAATTGCACGTATAATCCTGGTTCTGAAATTTGGTTTTCTACAATCGTTCCACCATCTGGAAATTTAACGATTGAAACAGATTCAGGAACTATTTTCGATTCTTCCGTTGGTGTGTGGGTTGGTGATTCATGTGATAACTTACATATCATCGCATGTGATGATGATGCTGGAACAGGTTATTATTCTTATTTAATTTTAGAGAATTTAACTCCTGGGCAACAATTGTATATTCAAGTTACTGGTTACGGCGGTGCGCAAGGGACATTTAATATTTGTGTGAACGATATTAATCTATTGATACAAAGTTCTGACTTGCCATTGGTGCTTATTAACACCAATGGACAATCAATAGTGGCGAATAATAAAATCGATTGCACCATGGAAATAAAATATGCTGGTGCAGGTAATATCACTTACCTTACGGATAGTTCAAATATTTATAGTGGTAATATTGGAATTGAAGTTCGTGGTGCTACTTCTTCAGGTTATCCTCAACGTCCCTACAATTTAGAAACACGAGATTCACTTGGAAATAATAACGATGTTTCTTTATTGGGAATGCCTGCAGAAAATGATTGGGTATTATTGTCGCATTATGGAGATCGTTCATTGCTTCGTAATTTATTACCATATCAATTGTTCGGTGAAATGGGTAACTATAGTGTGAAAATGCGTTTGTGCGAGGTAATGGTAGATAGTAGTTATCGCGGGATTTATTTGCTAGGAGAAAAAATTAAGCGAGATAATAATCGCGTAAATATTGCTAAGTTGAATCCGATTGATACCATTGGCGATGAACTAACGGGAGGGTATATCCTCGAACAAAATATCTGGGATCCATCTAATAGTTTCCAATCGAATTATTCACCAATAGATCATCCTGGAATGGATGTACATTTCTTATATAATTATCCTGATGCCACTGCCATCATGCCTCAACAAAAGGCCTATATTGCATCTTATGTAGATAGTCTTGAAACTGCTTTGTATAGTCCGAATTTTACCGATACAGCTACAGGATATCGTCATTATATGGATGTGAAATCATTCATCGATTATTTTCTGATGAATGAAGTTGCACGTAACGCTGATGGATTCAAGAAGAGTATTTATTATCATAAGGATAAAGATTCGAATGGTGGAAAATTTAAAGCTGGTCCAGTGTGGGACTTCGATTGGGCATGGAAAAATATTTACGGCTGTTTTATTTTTGAAAACTTAGATGGTTCTGGTTGGGCTTATCAGCTGAATGATTGTCAAGGGCAGGATGTCAATTCAACAGGATGGTTCGTGCGATTATTACAAGATTCTTCCTTCAGAGATGAATTACATTGTACCTATGAATCTTATCGTCAAACGATTTTAGATACCGCTCATATTTTCGGAATTATTGATAGCGTTGCTCTATTAGTTCAGAATGCGCAGTCACGACATTTTGCGTTGTGGCATGTACTCGGAGAGGCTTCAGTTGCTCCTGAAATAAATAATATCGGTGTTACTTATGCCGGTGAACTCGATTCACTTAAAAAGTGGATTGTTGATCGAATTGATTGGTTAGATGCTAATATGCCAGGCCTTTGTACAACAACCGCAATTAATGAAATCTCTGCTGTTAGTCAATTGATAAAAAGTTATCCGAACCCCACTCACGATTTATTGCAGCTCAATATAGCTGATATACTTTTAGGTGAGACGATAGAAGTGTATGATTATACAGGTAAGTTAATTTGTAGAAGAGAAATTCTTTCTGAAAAAATAACAATCAACACGAATGATTGGTCGGCTGGAGTTTACTTGATAAAAGCTGGAAATAAAAATCAGCAATCAATTCGGGTAGTAAAAGAATAAATCAATTAAACTTTTTCATTACTCT
>CAINEC010000201.1 GCA_903847585.1 uncultured Bacteroidota bacterium | reverse complement strand
TTAGATAACTTAAATGCGCCTACTAACTCATCTGCTCAATTTACAACGTTATCATATTCTCGTTTTTGCGTAGGAAATTCATTCTATTATGATCAAGGTGCAATTGATCCTGATGGTGACTCATTAGTGTTCTCATTAGTAGATCCATTAGATGAGCCATTTGCTCAATGTCCAAGTAACGAAGCTCCAGTTGATTTCGTTAATCCATATTCAGCTACAAATCCATTCTCTTCTGCTATTCCTATTACTATCAACTCTTCTAATGGTATCGTAAACTTCCTTCCGAATTTAGTTCAGGTAGGGGTAATGGCTGTATTGGTTAGTGAGTACCGTAATGGTGCGTTAATCGGAACAGTTCGTCGTGATATTCAGATTAACATCATTTCTCAGTGTAATCCAATTTTACCTTCGTTTAATGATTCAATTTTAACAGCTACGCCTAACGGAATTTTATTATCAAACTGTAATGAGCGTACTGTAATTTTAGCATTTGATACTGTATTCCAGTGTTCATCAGCAATTCCTACAGACTTCCGTTCATTCGGTCCTTTTGGAACTCCAAACCCTGTAATTTCTGCAGTGCCTATTAACTGCGTTAACGGTTTAACAGATTCAATTCAAATTACTTTCTTAAATCCATTATCAGTAGGTCAAACTAAAGTTTGGTTGAAGCGTGGATTTGATGGTAATACGTTATTATCAGAGTGTGGATCTGAAATTCCTGAAGGTGCTGATACCGTAAATATTCAAGTACAAATTGATAACAGTACATTATTCGCAATTACAGATTCTGCAAGTTGTGTATTCAATGAGTTTACAGTTGATTTATCAGATAGTGTTTATTGTTTCTCTATCGCTCCTGATGGTTCTGACTTCATCGTTGTTGATGCTGCTGGAACTAACTTCCCAATTGCAGCGGCATTTGGAGATTGTGCAGGTAGTACTTTAAAATCTTTACAACTTACTATTCAATTAGCAGGTAATGTTACATCTGGTGGACCAGTTTACTTATTGGCGAATCCAAATCCAAGTACAGATGGTAACGGATTATTAGATGATTGCGGTGTTGAATATCAAGATGTAGATACAATTGCTATCCTAAATATTGATAATAAAATTGCAGTTAATTTAGGTTCTGATCAATCATTATGTGCTGGTCAAACATTGCCAACTTTAAATACTAACTTAACAGGATTAAACTATCAGTGGTTCGATCAAAATGGTCCAATCAGTGGTGCAACAGCTTCTTCTTACCAAGTAACTGCTGGTGGTAACTACCATGTTCAAGTTACTACAGGTGTTGCAGGTTGTGCTGGTGCTGATACAGTAGCTGTAAATGTTATTCCTGCTCCAACAGATAATTTACCTGCAGATTTCTCTCAGTGTGTTAATGATCCATTACCATTATTAGATGCTGGTAACCCAGGAAGTTCTTATGTATGGTCTTTAGATGGTAACGTTATCGCTGGTGCAACTTCTCAAACTTATCAACCAACAACTGCGGGTACTTATAGTGTAGTGGTTACAAGTTCAACAAATAGCTGTACTGGTTCTTTCGATATCGTTATCACTACTACTTCTCAGTTAACAGTTGCTCTAACAAATGATAGTATTTGTACCGGTGGTGCTTACCCAGTGTTAGATGCTGGTAATCCAGGTGCTGCTTATCAGTGGTCATTAAATGGAACTGCAATTTCAGGAGCTACATCTCAAACGTATCAAACAGCTCAAGCAGGTACTTATACTGTAACTGTTGGTTCTGGATCTTGTTCAGGAACTGGTAACATGACACTTCAGGTATTAAATTACCCTCCAGCTCCAGTGGTAGATTGTCAGACAGGAACTGGAACTTACAAATATGTTTATGCTTGGGCAGCGGTGCCAGGAGCAGTATCATACGAAGTAACAGAAGATGGTGGTGCAACATGGATTGCTGCTAACGTTCCTAATGGACCAGAAACGCATGGTACTACAACTGCAATTCCTACATTCTCTGTACGTGCTATCGGAAGCGGATTGTGTAAGATTGGAGCTACTTCTGAGCCTATCGGTTGTGAAGTAATTATTCCAAACATCATCACTCCAAATGGTGATAGCAAAAACGATGAGTTCGTAATTGCTAATATCGAAGGATATCCAAACAATAGCGTTCAAATCATCAACCGTTGGGGTAAAGAAGTTTACTCGGCTGATGGATATAACAATACAACAAAGGTGTTTAAAGGAACAGATTGTCCTGATGGTGTTTACTTCGTAATCGTTAACTTAAACGATGGAGAAACTCCAGTGAAGACAGGAAACTTAACCATCCAAAGATAATTTTATAGTTAAGCCAAAATATTTTTCAAAGAGCGCCCGCCGACATGCGGGCGCTCTTTTTTTACATAGATTTTAATCGGATATTTGCACTCGTGCAGAAATGATAATTCACAATGAAAGTAATCGACCATCTTAATCAAGCAAACGGCAAAACATTATTCTCTATCGAGATTCTTCCACCTCTTAAAGGAAAAGGAATGACTGATATCTATAATGCCATTGATCCTTTAATGGAGTTTAATCCGAGCTTTATTGATGTTACCTATCATCGCGAAGAGTACGTTTACAAAAAACGTGCTGATGGATTACTTGAAAAAAAATCTGTTCGTAAGCGCCCAGGCACTGTAGGTATTTGTGCGGGTATCATGACCAAGTATAACGTTGATGCCGTACCGCATATCATCTGTGGAGGATTTACCAAAGATGAAACAGAGAATGCGCTAATTGATTTGTCGTTTTTAGGAATTGATAATGTGCTTTTGTTACGTGGTGATTCTATTAAAAGTGAAGGAAGCTTTAAGCCGGAAGAAGATGGAAATGCGTATGCCATCGACTTGGTAAAGCAAGTGGTGAATATGAATAAAGGGATTTACATTGACGACGATTTGCAAGATGTTTCTCCTACTAAATTCTGCATTGGTGTTGCTGGCTATCCTGAAAAACATTTCGAAGCACCAAATTTAAGAACCGACCTAAAGCATTTAAAAGCAAAGGTAGATGCAGGTGCAGATTATATCGTAACACAAATGTTTTACGATAATAGCAAGTACTTTGAATTCGTTAATCTTTGTCGTGAAGCAGGTATTACTGTACCTATTATTCCAGGTATTAAAATTTTCACTGCGCGTAAACAGATGAACATCCTTCCAAGTATTTTTCATATTGATATTCCAGATGCATTAGCAGATGCAGTAGAAAAAGCTAAAACGCCTGATCAGGTTCGTGAAGTGGGTATTGAGTGGGCTATACAGCAATGCAAAGAGTTAGTAGATGCGAAAGTGCCTTGCTTGCATTTTTATACAATGGGAAATCCAGAGCCATGTAAACGCGTAGCTGAAAAAATATTCTAGTATGAAAATTATTTTTTATTTAGGCACTTGCGATACATGTACGCGAATATTGAAGGAGTTAAATCCTGGTGCTGATGTAATTCTTCAAGATATTAAGAAAGAAAAAATTACTGAAGAGCAAATTGATTTGATGCGCACGCTCGCAGGTTCTTATCAATCGGTGTTTAGTAAGGTTGCCAAGAAGTACAAAGCAATGGGCTTAAATGAAATGCAACTAACGGAAAAGGATTACCGAAGATATATCTTGATTGAATATACTTTTTTAAAGCGACCGGTTATTATTGTTAACGACAAAATATTTATTGGTAATTCGGAGAAGGCCGTTAGCGATGCTAAAGCAGCACTTGCATGAAGTCGAATACCAAAGCTCATTTAGCAGTATTAACAGCAAATTTTATTTATGGGGCTAACTATAGCATTGCTAAGTTTGTAATGCCTCATTATATCAAGCCGTTTGCATTTATTTCTATTCGTGTTTTAACGGCTACCCTTTTATTTTGGATTGTTTCCTTATTCACTCCTAAAGAAAAAGTAGAACGCAACGATAAAATCAAGTTTTTTTATTGTGCCGTGTTTGGAGTGGCAATAAATCAGTTGCTATTCTTCAAAGGACTTTCCCTTACATCCCCAATTAATTCAGGATTGATTATGGTGATTTCTCCTGTGTTTGTTTTGGTCTTTTCTGCTTTGATACTTCGAGAGCGAATTCCTTTTAAACGAATTGTGGGTGTATTATCAGCCTTAGCTGGTGCCTTTGTATTAATTAAATATGCAGGTAGAAATGTGCATGTGCAAACAAGTGTTACTGGCGACTTATGCATTTTGTTTAATGCGATTTCATTCTCTATTTACCTCGTAATGGCAAAACCATTAATGAAAAAATATTCGCCTTATACCTTGATGAAATACGTTTTCTTATTCGGAGCATTCATGGTGTTTCCTTTTTCATTGAAAGAACTTCAACAAATTGATCTTGCTAGTTTCACTCCGCAGATATGGTGGGCAACAGCATTTGTTGTTATCGGAACGACCTTTTTTGCTTATCTGTTTAATACGCTTGCATTGCAAACATTGAGTCCGGGGGTAGTAAGTGTGTACATTTATCTGCAACCTGTTTTAGCAGCAGGAATTGCTATTCTTCTAGGGAAAGATAGTCTTTCAATAGTTCATATTATCTCGGCGGTGTTCATCTTTATGGGTGTTTATTTTTCGACGCATACCTCTGTTAAAGCAGGACAATAATCATCCATATTTTTTCAGTAAATTTGTTACGCTTAAAAAAATAGTATGCTAAAATCAATGACCGGTTACGGGAGTGCAAAAGGCACTGTTGGAACGCAATCCGTAACTGTTGAAATCAGATCATTAAACAGTAAATTTTTGGAGTTAAATGTTCGATTACCTCTTCAATTCAGAGATAAAGAATTAGAAATTCGTGCGGATGTAGGAAAGCTGTTAGAGCGTGGTAAAGCTGATTTAAACGTGAGCATTGATAACAACGAATTAGCAAAACGCAGTACCGTTAACAAAGAAATTTTCTTGGCATATTATGAAGATTTAAAATCATTGGCAACCGAAACAGGAATGTCGGATGATAATATGCTCGATGCGATTTTAAAATTACCTGCGGTGTTAAATTCTGAAAAATCAGAAATGGATGAAGCACAGTGGAAGCAGTTAAAAGGACTTATTCAAGCGGCAGTAGAGCAATTTAATTTGTTTAGAAGCAATGAAGGAAATGTGTTGGAACAAGATGTCACACAACGATTGAATGCCATTGAAAATTCAATTCCGCAATTAGAAAACTATGAGCAGGCACGCATCGAGAGTATTCGTACGCGTTTGCATAAATCAGTGAACGAATTAAAAGATCAATTAAACATCGATACTAATCGTTTTGAGCAAGAGCTGATTTATTACATCGAGAAGTTAGATATTTCCGAAGAGAAAGTAAGATTAAAAAGTCATTGTGATTATTTTATTCAGACCATGAACTCGCAAGAAGCGAATGGAAAAAAATTAGGTTTCATCACACAGGAAATTGGTCGTGAGATAAACACGATAGGCTCGAAAGCGAATGATGCCAACATGCAACGCATCGTAGTAGAGATGAAAGATGAATTAGAAAAATTGAAAGAACAATTAGCAAACGTATTGTGAAGATTAATCCGAATTATCAGCATAAATTAATTTTGTTTTGTGGGCCTTCGGGAAGTGGTAAAACAACGATCGTTCATCACTTATTGAAGAAATTTCCGATGATGCGTTTTAGTGTTTCTGCTACAACTCGTCCTAAGCGTGAGAATGAAACTGATGGCATCGATTATCATTTTTTATCGCCAGAAGAATTCAGAACAAAGATTGCGAACAACGAGTTTTTAGAGTGGGAAGAGGTTTACAAAGATCGTTATTATGGTTCTTTGAAATCAGAAGTAGATAGAATACTAAGTGAAGGTAATATTGCTTTGTTTGATATTGATGTAGTAGGAGGGTTGAACATTCGCAAGAATTATGGCAGACAGTTATTAGATGTTTTTGTGATGCCTCCATCGGTGGATGAATTACATAAACGTTTAGTAGCTCGCGCTACGGAAGATGAAGAATCGCTGCGCAAACGATTAGATAAAGCAGAAGAAGAAATGCATGCTGCTTTTCAGTTTAATCATGTAATCGTAAATATCGATTTACAAAAAGCAATACAGGAAGCAGAAGAAAAAGTGCTTGCGTTTTTAGAGGAAGAATTTCCTGAACCTGACGAAGCAGAATAAAATTATAACATGAAAATAGGTTTGTATTTCGGTTCATTTAATCCTGTGCATAACGGGCATATGATGATTGCAAACTATTTGGCGGAGTATTCCGACCTCGACCAAATTTGGATGGTTGTATCGCCTCAGAATCCGCTGAAACCAGCAAATGGTTTATTGCAAGACTACCACCGTTTTCATTTAGTAGAATTAGCCATTGGTGATTATAAAAAAATCAAGGCATCGAAAATAGAATTCGATTTACCGAAGCCTTCGTACACCATTCATACGCTTACGTATTTAAAAGAGAAGTTTCCAGATTATTCTTTTTCATTAATCATGGGTGCTGATAATCTTCAAACATTTCATAAATGGAAAAACTATGAAATGATTTTAGAAGAACATGATTTATATATTTATCCTCGTCGTGAGAGTGATGGTGGCGATTTGAAACATCATGCACGCGTAAAATGGATTGATGCTCCAATCATGGAAGTCTCTTCTACGATGATTCGTAAAGCCATTAAGGACAAAAAAGATGTTCGCTTTTTCCTACCCGCAGCAGTTGCGAGCTATGTGGAAGAAATGAGTTTTTATAAGAAGTAACTACGCCATTACTGTATTTACAATCGACTGAAAAATTTTTTTTGACCTCTCTAAATCTCTCCATCGCGAGGCTTCGCGAGAGAGACTTTAATTCCTAAATACTCCTCTCCTTTGGAGAGGCAGGGTGAGGTCAATAATTAGGTGGATAGCGATGCTTCTCTAAAATTTTGATAAACCAATATTTAAGGTTGATAGATATCTCAAAAACACTAACCAATTATTAAATGCAATACAACTTATATAAATAATATTTACTAATATTGATGTAAAGAATTGTATAGATGAAAAAACTAGTTTTTCTTTTATTTATAATAATATCCATCCCAGCTCATTCAGAGAAACTGATTGGTGGCGAAATTACCTGTCGTAATATAAATGGTTTAATGTATGAAACAAAATTAACTATTTACAGAAATTTAGCACCTAGCCTATTGCCTGCTAATTATACAATTACTTACAGAGACTCGTTAGATACTGTCGTTGCTACGCATATAGTAACAACACCTCCGGGGTTATTGAAATGGAATGGATGTAAATCTTATACTTATATAGATACTATTGTTTTTCCCAATACTGGTACTTATAAAGTTTCTACTTGGGATTGTTGTAGAGATACTGTTAATAATATAACCAATTCGACTAGTTACGGAATGTATATCGATTGTCGAATAATGGTTGATGGCCTTAATTCTAGTCCTTACTTTTTACGTGATCCGATTATATTGGCTCAAAAAAATCTCGAATTTTTATATAGCATAATGCCTTACGATGTTGATGGTGATTCATTGTCGTGGGAGTTGTCAAATCCCGAAGATTTACAGAATGCAGGTTCGGGTGGTTTTAATATTGTATCTATTCCATACACCTACCCACCTTCGAATAGTAGTGCTCCATTCAGATTAGATTCAATGTTAGGTTCTATTTTGTTTACACCAAATACAGAAGGTAGATATCAAATAGGGGTTAAAATAATTGAATGGAGAAATGGGGTACAAATTGGATATATACATCGTGATATGCAAATTAAAGTAATTCAAAGTGCGAATTTGCAAGCAAGTAGTTATGTAAATATACATGTTCTTACAAATGGAGCTACTACCTCTATGCAAAATTGGTATCAAGGAACAATAACACCAATTATAAATTTAAATGTAGGAAGTTATTTATATATGCAATTATCTACTTGTGATTCTGATTATTTTGGCGGATGGTCTCCTGATGCATTCGCATTTGGTAATGCTTTAATTAATACTGTTGCAGGATGGGGAACACCTCAAAACTATTTATATTACTGCGATTTGACTTTCTATTGGATGCCTATAATCACGGAGGCTAGTTATCGTCCATACTATTTAGTAATGAGACAAAATGAAACTATAGGACAAGGCATTCGACTTGAAAGGGATTTTACATTCAGGATATTTATTTCAAACACCACCACAAGTATCAATGAAATTAGCAACGATACTAAATCGGTTTATTTAAAATCGATAGATATGCTCGGAAGAGAAACAGATCCTAAATTACCAGGATTTAGAATTGATGTGTATAGCGATGGTAAAACGAAAAAGGTGTTTAGAGGGGAGTGAGTTTAATATCAATTAAAATTAAGATTACATTATTATTTATTAAGTCATGAAAAAACTCATTATCCTTTTACTAATCGCATTAAATTATCCATGCTATTCAAGTAATTTATTGGGCGGTGAAATCACTTGTAAAAATACTAATGGTTTAACATATAAAACCACGCTGACTATTTATAGAGATGGTTCACTTTTTAACATACCTTCAAGTTTAACAATTACCTATCGTGATTCATTAGATACAATTGTAGCAATGCATACTGTTATTACACCAAATTATTCGTTAGGATTAAATGGAGTTAGATCATATAAATATTTAGATAATATTACATTTCCCTCGAATGGTACTTATAAGATATCCGCGCGAGAAAGCTACCGTGATAGCGTTCTCAATATTACTAACGCGTCAAGTTATGGAATGTACTTAGAATGCATGATTATGGCAGATGGTAGTAATTCTTCTCCTGAATTTTTAGCAAGACCAATTAACATTGCACAGCTTAATCAACCATTCATCAATAATATTACACCCTACGACGCAAATCGTGATTCAATGTCTTGGGAGTTAGCAATCCCCGAGGACATAGTAAGTAATGGGTCGGGAGGATTTAATATTGTATCACTTCCATACAACTATCCACCAGGAGATAGTAGTTTTCCATTTCATTTAGATTCTATTTTAGGGGACATTTCCTTTATACCTAATCTTGCTGGTAAATATCAGATAGCAGTTAAATTAATCGAATGGAGAAATGGAGTGCAGATTGGCTATGTGAAAAGAGATATGGAGTTGAAAATCATACCAAATTCAGGTATCCCTATCCAAGCATATTGTCAAATGTATGTCGCCTTACCATATTCATTATGGTATCAGGGAACTCCTACTCCCACTTGGTACCTTACTGTTCCACAACTTTTGACTTTACATTTTATGTCGATGGATACAATTACATATTTTAATCCCATTATTAATCTTTATGGGTCTGCATTAATTAATACTTCTGCATCGTCATTAGATTTTGGCGGAAACGATTACTATGATTCCTATTTTTATTTTCCTTCTTCAAGCGCCACAGTAAGTAATAATCCCTATTTTATTACATTTAGAGTTAATAAAGCGAACACTTTTTATATCGATTACACTTTTCGAATATTTGTTTCACCTCAATTCACAGGAATCAATGAAATCAGCAACGATACTAAATCTGTTTATCTAAAATCGATAGATATGCTCGGAAGAGAAACTGATCCTAAATTACCAGGATTTAGAATTGATTTGTATAGCGATGGTACAACAAAAAAGGTGTTTAGAGGGGAATAGGAAAATTTAATAAAGCAATGCTGACTAAAAAATAAGTCTTTAAAAAACTAACTACGCCATTACCGTATTTACAATCGACTGAAAAATTTGACCTCACCCTACCTCTCCAAAGGAGAGGAGTTGTTTTTCGATTTACATATTGATAGTCGGTATAAAAGTCTCTCCTTCGGAGAGATTTAGAGAGGTCCTCTCTACGCCATTACCGTATTTACAATCGACTGAAATATTTTCTTGCCGTCTGTATTGCCTAGGTTATCTTCGGACGCTCTTTCAGGATGTGGCATCATACCAAATACATTTCTGCCTTTGTTGCAAATCCCCGCAATGTTTTCTAATGCGCCATTCGGATTGCTTTCAGGAGTTACATTGCCATTAGCATCACAATAACGGAAAAGAATCTGGTTGTTGTCTTTCAATGATTGTAATGTTTCAGCATCGCAGTAGTAATTACCTTCTCCATGCGCAATAGGCACCACTGCACTTTCTCCAATTCTAAATTTAGAAGTGATGATTGTTTCATCTGTCTCGCAACGGATGTTTACATTCTTACAAATGAATTGATGATTGGTATTGTGTAATAATGCACCTGGTAATAATTTCGATTCTGTTAAAATTTGAAATCCATTGCATATTCCGAAAACGAATCCGCCTTTATCTGCAAATTCCATTATTTCCTGCATAACAGGCGATAAGCGGGCAATCGCTCCCGAGCGTAAATAATCACCGTATGAAAATCCTCCTGGTAATAAAACAAAATCGCAGCCCTTTAACGAATGATCCTTGTGCCATAACTCAACAACTTCTTGTTTCATTACATCACGAACAACGTGAATTAAATCTTGATCGCAATTAGAACCTGGGAAAATGACAACTCCGAATTTCATAGTGTTTATTTTTTACAAAAGTAATAATTCATGCCAATGATTAAAACCAACTTTTTAAATTTAGTTTTAAACGGCTGTTAATAAGAATAAGATAGGACGAGAAGGGGTCGCGTCATTCACAAACGGAGCAGTTTGCAAATTCATCAGGTATAAGCCATCTTTTATCGATTCCGCTACATAGATAAACTCGGTAATAGTAGCATCTTTTCTCGGCGCCTCCGGATAATTCCAAAAAGCATGATGCGCCAATAATTTTCCTTCATCCTGTTCCTTATCAACCGATGGCCCATCAATTAATAAGTGTTTAATATTTCGGTTACGGAAATTTAACGCTACTTCGTGATGCAAATAAGTAGGGTTAGTGTTCGAATAGTTTTTCGATTTCTTTTCTATCGAGTTCGGAAGCGTGCGAATAATAATCGCTTCAATGCCGTTGATTAAATGAGGTTCTATCTGCGCATTGGTAATAACCCAATCTTCTCCTTGTTGTTCTGGTTGCACGGTAATTAATTGCGCAATGAAAAAATGCTTTTTAAAAACTTCATTTACGCTGTAAATTTCTTTGCTGATATGTCCGTACGATTCAGTATGCGTTCCATGTCCATGCGGATTAAAATAAATATTTCTAAAATTTACCGATGCACCTGCTTCTACTGATCCTATCCAATCGCCCATTCTCACAGGTTCCATTTCTACTGGTGGTACATACCAGGCAGCAACATGATTTTCGCCTGCTTCAATCGGAATAGAAATATCCATTCCTTTTGTTAAATCACATTGGTAGTTTTGATGATTGAATGCTATTTGTGTTTTCATGGTACAATAAATAGGGAAGATGCAATCGCATCTGCGAATAATAATCCTTTGGTGGTTAATAAAGCCCCATCGTTATTGATGGTTGCTAAACCTTGCGCTGCTTTTTCTTTCAACACAGCTTTTATTTCATTGATTTTAGCTGAATCGCAACGATTGTTTAATTCTGAAAATGATAATCCTTTTCGGGTACGCAGTGCCGTTAGTAAGTACTCATTAAACTTTTCTTCGTTGGTTAATACTTCACTTTCGCTCGGTAGCACATTTTTATCGATTTGCTGAATATAAGCTGTATTTGATGAAACATTCCAAGAGCGTTTTACTCCGTTGAAAGAATGAGCGCCTGGACCTAATCCTACATAGTGTTCATTGGCCCAATACGATGAATTATGCTTTGATTCCATTCCGGGTTTCGCGAAGTTGGATACTTCATACCAAGGAATACCCGCAGCTTCTGTCATTTCATTTAAGGTTTCAAAATGATTCGCTGCCGATTCGTCGTTTACCGCAGGCAATTCTCCACTAGAAACTAGTTTCGCTAATTTCGTTTTTGGTTCAACGGTTAAACAATAGGAGGAGAGATGCGCAATTGGTAAATCAAATGCTGTATTCAAATTTTTTATCCAGTCCGCTTGTGTTAAACCTTGTATTCCGTAAATCAAATCAATACTGATATTTTCAAAACCAATGTCCGCCGACTCTGGTACACAGCGCAAGGCTTGCTTAGCATCGTGTGCGCGGTTCATCAGTTTTAAATCTACTTCTCTAAACGATTGAATACCGATGCTCAAACGATTCACAGGTGTATGTCGCAGTTCACGTAAATACGCTGCCGTTAGGTCGTCAGGATTGGCTTCTAAGGTAACTTCTTGTAAAGAAGATAAATTATAATTTTCAGCGAGTGCATCAAATATCCGAAGTAAAGCATCCGCACTTAGCAATGATGGCGTTCCTCCTCCAAAGTAAATAGTTGTGATGGGTTCGTTTTGAAGTTCTTCTTTGCGAATGGAAGCTTCTTTTAATAACGCTGCTACTAAATCATTTTTTTTATCTTGATTAACACTAAAATGAAAATCGCAATAATGACAGGCCTGCTTACAAAAAGGAATATGTAAATAAATTCCTGCCATGAATAATTAAGTCGTAATTTTTTTAAGTACAATACGGAAAGTCGTTCCTTTATTTAATTCAGAACTCTTCACAAAAATTTGTCCTTCGTGATATTCTTCAACTATACGCTTAGAAAGTGAAAGTCCTAATCCCCACCCACGACTTTTACTTGTAAATCCTGGTTTAAAAACATCTTTATATTTCGACTTCGGAATTCCTTTTCCGGTATCGCTGATATCGATATAAGCAAACTGTTGCTGATCGGTAATCTTTACATGAATATTTCCTTCACCACTCATTGCATCAATAGCATTCTTAAAAATATTTTCTAAAACCCAATCGAAGAGCGCAATGTTCAGCGGAGCTTCCACATCATACTGCTGCGCATTTTCAAGCGAGAAAATTACTTTCGAAGAACTACGGGTACGGATATACCCAATAGCATTTTCAATAACGGTAGTTAAATTTTCTTTCTTCAACGCTGGTGCAGAACCAATCTTCGAGAAGCGATCAGTAATGGTACTTAATCGCTGAACATCTTTTTCTAATTCAATCACAAACTCATCATCTGGCGATTTCCCTTTAATAATTTCAAGCCACGCAATAAGGGAAGAAAGCGGAGTTCCTAGTTGATGTGCTGTTTCCTTAGCCATTCCAACCCAAACCTGATTTTGTTCTGCTTTGCGTGATGTGCTAAATGCTAAGTAAGAAACAAATAAAAACAAAGCAATTACGAGTAATTGAAAGTATGGGTAATACTTTAATTGAGTTAGTATGGTAGAATCCTTATAGTAAATATAATTTTTCTGGTTATCAGCAAAAGTAATTTCTATAGGATCATGCTGCGCTTTCATTTCCGCAATTTGCTCTTTAATATAATTCGGGTCGAGTGATTTTAAGGAATCTAAATTAATGGACGATTGCTTTTCATTATTTGAATTCGTTAAAATTGCAGGAATAGTTGAGTTGTTCTGAATTATTTCTAGTTGAAATTGAACATCAGTGTCTACTGTTGTAGATGAAAGGCTTCCTGTAGCTTTTGCCCAGATTTCGATCTTCTTTTTCTCTTCTTCTTGAAGTTTAATTACCAATCGGTTTGTATACCACAAGGAACCCGCGCTAATTAGTAAAGCTAAAATCAGCAAAAGTTTTTTCCAGCGTTGTTTTCGTGTGTAAATGTTCACGTCTCTAAATTTAATTATCCCCTTTACGCTCGTAAAGATATCAAAATAAAAGCAAGTTTACTCGTCGTACTCTATTTGAAGTTCCTCTTTCTTTGGAGGTTTTTGTTCTTGTTTTTTAGTATTCACAGAATCTTTCTTCCCCCAGCCAAATTCGTCCTTGATTATATTTTTAAAAGTTTGTTTTTCTTGCTTTAAATCTTTTTCAAGATTTTGCTCAAACCCTTTTCTGTCGTAGGTAATTTTAGGAGAAGATACAGGTCCTTTCATGCTCAAATAAATCCTCATTCTTCCAAGTCCATCGTCTTCAATCGTACCAAATTCTGTATTCATATTCTTTACTTTTTTACCTAGCAATTGCGATAGGTAAAGTTGAAAATGATAATCTACTATGTTATCGAAGGAGTGCGTACCAGATAATGTTAAGTCCATAGCGCTGCTCTTAATTTCCATCGTAGGAATGACAATGCTTCGGTTCTTAATTTCGATTGTATTTTTTAATGTATTGAACTTAATATTTTTAAAATCGGCACCTTTAACATACTTACTCAAGGCAAGCATCGGTTCAAAATTATTCAACTCGCCATTTTCGATGGTTAAAGTACTTTGCGTGTAAATACGATTCATGTTGCAATGCAAATCTTTACTCCA
>CAINEC010000200.1 GCA_903847585.1 uncultured Bacteroidota bacterium | reverse complement strand
CGTGTATTAGCAGTAGTATCTACAGTATGTCCACGTGTAGGCGAAGGATCATCATTATCAATGATTGCATATCCAAACCCAACACATACAAACTTAACAGTAGAGTTTACTGCAGAGCAATCACAAGATGTGAACATGACACTGCGTGATGCATCAGGTCGCGTTGTTTACGCTGAAAGTAAAACAGTAGCTGCTGGAGCAAATGCAAATACAATCGATGTATCAGCATTCGCAAAAGGAATCTACATGTTACAAGTTCAGTCAAACAACACAACTGAAACGTTACGTGTGATCGTAGAATAATACGCGAGGGGATTTATCCCTTAGTAAATACAAAATGCAAGAGCGGCAGCCATTCGGCTGCCGCTCTTGTTTTATACCATAACCAATAAATAATTAACTTCGGCATTGTATTCATCAACATGGAAGTTTTAAGTGTAAATAATTTAAAGGTCGATTTTACGAATGGCGATTCGATATTCACCGCTGTAAATGGAATTTCTTTTTCAATCGCTTCAGGTAAAACACTGGGTATAGTAGGAGAGTCGGGTTCTGGAAAATCAGTTACCTCTCTCACATTGATGCAGCTGCTTCCTTCTTCAAAAGGAACTCACATAAATGGACGTGCGCTTTTTAATCCAAAAAATGGTGGTCAGGTCGATCTAATCGCACTATCGGAAGAGGATATACGAAAATACAGAGGAAGTGATATGGCGATGATTTTTCAAGAGCCAATGACATCTTTAAATCCTGTATTCACTTGCGGGAATCAAGTGGCAGAGGCCATTAAACTTCATCAAAAAGTATCTTCCAAAGAAGCACGATTAAAAACAATTGAGCTATTTAAAAAAGTAAAACTGCCTCGCCCAGAACAAATGTTTGATGCTTATCCTCATCAATTATCTGGCGGACAAAAGCAGCGTGTGATGATTGCTATGGCGATATCCTGCAATCCGAAAGTGTTAATTGCTGATGAACCTACAACTGCACTAGACGTAACCGTACAAGCCAGCATTCTTGATTTGTTAAAGGAGCTTCAGCAAGAAACTGGAATGGCGATGATTTTTATTACGCATGACCTTGGCGTGATTTCTAAAATCGCCGATGAAGTAATTGTTATGTATAAAGGAAATATTGTAGAGCAAGGTCAAACAAAACTTGTTCTCGAAAATCCTTTGCATCCTTATACTAAAGGATTATTATCTTGTCGACCATCAAGTAATATCAATCTGAAAAAACTTCCAACGGTAACTGACTTTATGAAAATAAATGAAGACGGGACTTTTTCAGAAACAGGTATAACGATTACGCAGTTACGAAATGAATTATTGTTGACAGAGGAAGATCGAAGTCGTCAAAAAATAAAAATTGAAAGTCAAGAAAATATTCTTTCAGTAAAAGATCTCGTAGTTTCTTTTCCAACAAGTAAAAATATTTTTGGTAAGGTGACATCTTCTTTCACTGCTGTTGATCATCTTTCATTTAATGTACGAAAAGGAGAAACACTTGGTGTTGTTGGAGAATCAGGATGCGGTAAAACATCATTAGGTAGAGCTATCTTACGATTGATTGATGCTACCTCTGGAGAAGTAAATTTTGAAGGGAATAATATTCTAAAATATTCCGAGAAAGAAATGCGTTTGCTTCGGAAGAAGATGCAGCTTGTTTTTCAAGATCCCTATTCGAGCTTGAATCCACGATTAAAAATAGTTGAAGCGATTACAGAGCCAATGGTTGTTCATTCAATTGGTGCAAACAAGGAAGAACGCATTCATTTAACAGAACAGTTGCTGAAAAAAGTTGGATTAACCTCAGATGCTATGTATAAGTATCCGCATCAGTTTTCAGGAGGACAACGTCAACGAATTTGTATTGCACGTGCGTTATCTGTTCAGCCTACTTTTTTAATTTGTGATGAATCTGTTTCTGCATTAGATGTATCTGTCCAAGCGCAAGTGCTAAACTTGTTAAATGAATTGAAAGAAGAAAACAATCTAACTTATATTTTTATTTCACATGATTTATCAGTGGTTCGTTACATGAGCGATACCATGATTGTGATGAAGAATGGGAAAATAGAAGAAATGGGAGAGGCTAGAGCAGTGTATGAAGATCCTCGCTCAGCGTATACAAGAAATTTATTGTCGTCTATCCCACATTAATTTTCATGGAAAAAAGCAAGAAATTTATTTCTGGCACTGAAGCTTATTCGAAGATTACGAAGTGGTGTGCTTATCAGGAAAGAGCTCAGCAAGAAGTTCGAGATAAGCTTTACGATTTTGGTTTACATAAAGAAGAAGTTGAACAATTGCTAACGAGAATTATTTCAGAAGGATTTGTAAATGAAGAACGATTTGCTATTTCATTTGCCAATGGGAAATTAAATCAGTTAGGCTGGGGAAGGGTGAAAATAAGATATGCGCTAAAAGCAAAAAAAGTATCCGACTATTGCATTAAGAAAGCAATAAATAGCCTCGATGAAAATAAATATATTCAAATTTTAGAAGATGCTTTTCATAAACGAAATAAAATGGAAAAGGAAAAGCATCCATTAAAAAGAAAATACAAGCTAATGTCGTATTTAGCCAGCAGAGGATTTGAACAAGATTTAATTGCAACAATTATTAAAGAATAAAAAAAGGTCGACAATAGTGCCGACCTTTACTTTTTATAATTAGAAATTATTGAATAGAAATTTTCTTAGTCAATAATTTGTTCTCGTTGTTCAATTTGATTAAATAAGTTCCTTTTGAGATTCCATCTAAATTAATTTCAGTAGAATTATTTTTGAACTCAACTTGTGTATTTAAAACTATTTTACCCGCTAAGTCTACAACTTGTAATTGCGTTACTCCGTAAAGGTTAGTTTGTATAGTTGCGTTTTTATTATTGGTCACTGGATTAGGATATACGACTACAGCAGATGAATTCAATTCGTTGATTCCAACTGTTCCTAATAAATTGATAGTATAAACAGGACTGTTTCCACAATCATTACTTGCTTGTACATATAAAATTCCATTTGTAAATGATGCTGGCCATGTCACACTTATACTTGTATCTGCAGAAGTATAAGTAGTGCCTTGATTTGAATTAATTTGTGCGCCACTTACATTCGTTGTCCATGTATAATTTGTTGCACCCTGCGATGCATTGATTGAATAGTTGATTGTTTGTCCGAATACATTTAGGTTATTACCATTAATTGCATTAATCGCAGTTGGATAAACAATTGCTAATCCTGTTTTCTCTACACTTGATCCACATCCGTTATTAGCTTTTACATATAACGTGGTATTCGATGTTAAATTTGATGGCCAAGTTACATTTACCGTTAATACAGTATCGGTAAATGGTCCAGCAGCACCGTTGATTAATACATTCGGATTACTTGCTCTCCAGGTATAATTATCTGCATTAGCAACTGCGGGTATTGTATAGGTTAATGTCTTGCCACATACATTTAAAAATTGACCAGTTAATGGCGAAGGTGTAATTGGAGTTAAGCAAACAGAATCGTTTAATAATCGGGTAACGATGCAATCATTGGCTGTTCCTGCTAAGGATGAACGAAAACCAGTCACTCCAACTTTGCCATTGGAAAATATACAAACGCTATACGCATCTGCAAAAACATTAGCGCCAAATGCGTAAATCACTTTTCCATTAGTTCCAAATGTAGGATCAATTAATCCGTTAGCGTTGAATCGCGCTATCATCCAACCACGCGTAAAATTCGTCTGACCACTTGAGCCGCAAACAACAATTTTACCATCCCATTGACGTGTAATCCCAGCAAGGTAAGTAATAGCACCACCACCGCTTAGCGATACATAATTTCCATTATTAAATGAAGTAGGGATTACGCCTAATGTATCTAACTTGGTAATAAATGTTGCTGTTGAATTGTTTCCAATAACATAATACTGATAACCATCACTCAAAATAGCGCTCGCTCTTGAATCAGAGCCACTGCTAAGGTTTGCTATGCCACCAAGTGGATTACCTAAGTTGTCAATTCTAAAAGCAATTGCACTGTTTGCACCTGAACTAGAAGTCTTGTATCCTGTTGAAACAATCGTTCCATCTACTAATTGATCAATGCTAGTAATCTGATCAGTTGATCCTCCTGCATTGGAAATAATTAATACACCGTTTACGCCAAAAGTAGAATCTATAATTCCATCTTGTGTATACTTAACAATTGTTGCGTGTTTAGTTGGTTGTCTTGAATAACCGGCCACTAATATGCTTCCATCGCTTAAAACTTTTACTGCGTTGGCTGCATCTTCATTGGTTCCAAAACCATATTCAGCATATCCATTATTACCAAAAGTAGAATCAATTGTTCCATCTGTATTTATTCTGCAGGTAATAAAGTTAGCATCTGACGTAGTAACGTAAGACAATCCAGTTGCTACAATTTTTCCATCTGTTTGCAACGACATTGAATACATATAAATAGAAGTGCCGTATTGTATAATTGCTCTGCCGACATTTCCGAAAGAGCTATCAATAGTTCCATTTTCCTTGATATGCATTACTACTGAAGAGGTGATGTTGTTTATTCTCGCTGCACTCAAAACATACATCGAAGAATCTTGCAATCCAGCAATGCTGTACCCCAAATCGTTTACAGTTCCTGGCATATAGGTGCCAAATCCAGCATTCGCAAAAGTTAAATCGTATGCACCTGCTTGTGCAAAAGATGATTGTTGAATACCAATAATGCTAATTAGTAACAGTAGTTTTTTTATCATAGTGGTTGATTGTTGTTATCTACAAATATAATTTTTTTTTATAAATTAAATTATTGATAGGAATCACCACCTTTGCAGAATGTACAACTATTACTTATTCTACAAACCCTATAATATCCTCTCTCAGTTTACTGATGAAGGAAACAAGCAGGGATATGGTTCTTTAGTTACAATTCCTAAAGATGTTTACAATGTTGGTCGTCTCGATTCTGATAGCGAAGGATTGATGATTCTTACGAATGATAAATCATTAAATCAATTATTGCTGCATCCGAAAAATGCACATAAAAGAACATACTATGTGCAGGTAGAAGGGACGATTACCGATAAAGCTATCCAACAGCTCAAAGAGGGTGTTAATATTACCATTGATGGTAGCTCGTATAATACGCGTCGCGCAGATGCACGCATTATCG
>CAINEC010000199.1 GCA_903847585.1 uncultured Bacteroidota bacterium | reverse complement strand
CCGATGATAATTTACCTCTTAAAAATGGAGTGTTTCACTACCGTATTCGTGCAGAAGAAAATCAAGGAGGCAACAATGCTAAAAGTTATTCCAACGAAATTGAATTAATTCAAAAACCAATTTTGTTTTTACCAAATGCATTTTCTCCAAATGAAGATGATTTAAATGAAGTCTGGAAAGCTGAAGGTGCATTTATTAAAGATTACAAGCTTTTATTATTGAACCGATGGTCGCAATTAATTTTTGAAAGCAATTCGATTGAAGACACCTGGAATGGAAAATACAAAGATGTAGATGTCCCTGAAGGCGTTTATTTTTATCGCTTGCGTTATTCGGGCTACGACTTAAGAACAGTTTACGAGCGATTAGGAACAATCACCGTTATTAGATAAGTGCTATTTACTTTCGCCGGATAAAACCTTACCTTTGCAGCAATAATTTACACTATGCATTCGAATACACTATCGCCATTAAGCGCAGAAGCCATCCAATTAGAAGATCAATACGGAGCACATAACTACCATCCTATTCCAGTTGTTTTAACAAAAGGAGAAGGTGTTTATGTTTGGGATGTTGATGGTAAGCGTTACTATGATTTTCTATCTGCTTACTCTGCGGTTAACCAAGGTCATTGCCATCCGAAGATTATTGCAGCCATGATGGAGCAAGCTTCCAAGCTGACATTAACTTCTCGTGCTTTTCACAACGATGTTTTAGGAAAGTATGAAAAGTTCTTGACTGAATTATTGGGGTATGACAAATTACTCCCAATGAATACAGGTGTTGAAGGCGGCGAAACGGCAATTAAGTTAGCACGTCGTTGGGGATACGAAGTAAAAGGTATTGAAAAGAATAAAGCTAAAGTCATTTTTGCTGAGGGGAATTTCTGGGGAAGAACATTAGCCGCTGTTTCATCATCAAATGATCCTTCGAGTTATAATGGATATGGTCCTTATATGCCAGGTTTTGAATTAATCGCTTACAATGATTTAGCAGCATTAGAAAATGCCATCAGTGATCCAAATGTTGCCGCGTTTATGGTGGAGCCTATTCAAGGAGAAGCGGGTGTTGTTGTGCCACACGAGGGTTATTTAAAAGGCGTTTCAGAACTATGTAAAAAATACAATGTACTTTTTATAGCCGATGAAGTTCAGACGGGAATTGCTAGAACAGGAAAAATGTTAGCCTGCGATCACGAAGGCGTAAAACCAGATATTTTAGTTTTAGGTAAAGCATTATCAGGTGGAACAATGCCTGTATCTGCTGTGTTAGCAAGCAATGAAATCATGCTAACTATCAAGCCTGGTGAACACGGAAGTACGTATGGCGGAAATCCATTAGCTTGTGCAGTTGCAATTGCGGCTATGCAGGTCGTTATAGATGAGAAATTATCTGAAAATGCTGAACGATTAGGTGAAGTATTAAGAGCGGGATTAAGCGAAATAAAATCAGATCGAGTAACTGCAGTACGAGGAAAGGGTTTATTAAATGCAATTGTTATTCAAGAGAAAGATGGAATAGATGCATGGGATGTTTGCTTGAAATTAAAAGAAAGAGGTTTGCTTGCTAAACCAACGCATGGAGATATTATTCGCTTTGCTCCTCCATTAGTAATCAACGAAGAGCAGCTGAAAGAATGCATTCAGATTATCAAAGAAACGATCGAAAGTTTATAAAAAAACGCCCTGTAGCATTCACTACAGGGCGTTTTTGTTTCTTTCATTTTTCTTGAATTAAGCTATCTCATTTGGATTTGGCTTCTTCATGATGAAAGCCATGATTACAGAAACAAATGAGGATATAAAAAGGGATCCAACTATTCCCATTATTAAAAACACTTCAGGGGTTGTCCACTTTTCGGCCATCGACATAGCTTGTTCTATCATTTCTTCAGAGTTCCCTTTTCGTTGCATTTCAGTCTCTGCTTGTTTCAAAATAAAATCAACATAACCAGTATCAATAAATTTAACCTGCACATAGAAGAAAATTGATGAAACAACTCCTCCTAATGTTCCGATTAATAAACCACCTTTAAAAATTCTAGAAAAGGTAATATATCCTTCGTTCTCTGACTTAACTTCTTTGACAAATTGAATTATAAAATAACCTAGAACTAACAAGCTAACATAATTCAATGAATTTGCAGAGGCAGAGCGATTCAATTCTGTGACATACATTACTAACATCCATAGTATTGAAAACCCACCGTAATAAAGGCCATATCTAACTTCTCTTTTCATAAGTTTGTGTGATTTGATTTCAGATGTAAAAATAGAAAAATGTTTGTAAGAGCAATTGAAGATGTCAGCAGGTTTACAAAGCCCATCCATAGTATTATGCGATTGTATCCAAGCAATCATGTGATGCCAGGGTCGGCAACTTTGTTTTTTGTGAATGATAACGGAGTTGCCATTACTTGCCGACATGT
>CAINEC010000198.1 GCA_903847585.1 uncultured Bacteroidota bacterium | reverse complement strand
GGTAAGGCTAGTTGGTATTGGAGAGCCAGAAGTCCGTGATAAAGTTACAGGACGTATTAACTTCAAAGCTAGTTATGGAGGCAATCATAATTACTGTCTGTATCTTAATAACGATGACGACTATACGAAATATTTAAATGCGCTTGACGAACTAATGAGGGCGGTAGAAAATGCAGGACTAAAGGCAATCTTGACAACACGACTTTTTAAAGAATCTCATGAAACAGAAATAAATCTGGAAAAAATCACTAGTCATTTTAAAGATAATGCATCATTACTAGCTTATGATTTTTTTAATGAGCCATTATATTTCGATTCGTTAGAGCGAAAAAAAGAAGATGTTTACTACATTACTTTAAAATGGCAAAAGATTGCTAAGAAAAATGATCCTAACCATTTAACAACAATCGGACTGGCTAATCAACGAGAGCTTTTTGAATGGGATCCCAATCTGATGAATGTCGACTTTGTCTCTTTTCATCCTTACGAATATGAAAAAGATCAGGTGCGAAATGAATTGTATTGGTATAACCGCTTTGTAAAAAAACCTTGGATTATTGGCGAGACGGGAATTCCAGCTGATAATGATTCGGTGAAATACGAGGCGCAAGTTGAATTTGCGAAAAAAACCATGTTACAAAATTTTAATTGTGGTGGAATGGGTTATTCTTGGTGGCAATTTAAAGATGTTGACTGGAATATATATCATCAGAATTTTCTTGGAGTATTAAGCTGGACAGGCGAAACAAAAACAAGTAAAGGTGAAATTGTAAATGGTACACCTAAGCCAGTAAATAAAGCAATCAATGATTTCGATGTAAAACAAAAAAAGGGCAAGTGCGAATGTTTATCTAACTATTATAATTTTAGCAATCATAATAAATTTCGGGTGACAGGAAAGATGGTGGATGAAGATGGTGAACCAATTGATGGTGGCGAAATTTTAGCTTGGGATGAATGGTGGGTAAATCATCATGTAACCACAACAAAACCTGACGGCACTTTTGAACTGTACAGCGAATATTCCTTTTATCATTGGATGGTTGCTGGTCCTTTATATGATCGTATTCGTGGCGACTTTAAACCAGATACTGCATTTGTAGGTGCGGATGGAATTCCTACTTTGCGAATGGGCATTATAGAACTTAAAAAGCTTGATGTATCAGCGGTTCAATAATACAATGGTGTTTCAAAAACAAATGTCGACTGGTTAGTTGGTGCTTTATCTATACTTCGAAGTGTTCCTTCTTTTTCAAGTGACAAATAATTATCGGTATACGTTTTAATCACAAAACTTCCGTCAGATAATTTATTAAGTTTAAAGCGCTCCCAATCACCGATGCCATCACGATTAACTACCATCAACCCATTATCATAATATTCGGCGCAAGCATATTTGCCATTAGCGGCGCGAAAAACGGATGTGCTATCTTCAATTTGTGCATACTCAAATAAATCACCATCCTTTTGATCAACACCATTGGCAATTAATTTGTCGCCATGGTCTTTATCTATTTTAAGATATTTTCCGTTAGCACATTTAATTTTGACATAACTACGATGTAAGAAGCGTGCGTTATCTTCACTAACAACAACTACATCATTAATAGATTTGTTATTAGCGGTTAGCCATACCGTTAGTGAGTCTAATCCTTCCCCATTAAAAAATCCTTTGTATTTATTTGGATAAAGTCCTGTATAAGCATTTACACATGGTACATTTAAATCCTGGCAGGCAATCATAACATCAAGGTGCGAATAAGCTTCTTGTCCTCGTAAATTATAATGTTGGTATGCAATTGCCTTGTTACCTGTAATGTATTTTTGAATTCTTTCTTTCGTCTCTTTCTCTCGTTGTTGTACTTCCGACTTTTTATATTGACGTTCCCAATATAAAGTTGAATTATCGATGATTACTAGTAATGGCAGCAACATAAGTAACTTGCTCCATTTACTATTTTCAAAAACTTTTAAAACCGCAACTGTCAACAGAATTATTAAAATAATTTCTGCATTGATAATTCGGTTTATAGATCTCATAGACCCGAATCCTGGTAAGTTGAAAAATAATTTATAAAGCGTAAAGCCATTTATATTCAAGGTGAATAAAACAACCAATAACAAACTAACTAATAAAAACAATAATTCCTTTTTATTCGACGCTTTCTTATAGGCAAAAGGAAATAAAAGAATTCCTAAATAGGCTATTAGTCCTGGGAACAAAAACAACTCCCACCAATTTTGACTTTGGTCTCTTATATGCCAAGTCAAAAATCTCCACGAATAAGATTCTGGAATAGCCGCAAAATAAGATCGCCACGTTGGTATATAACTCAATACTTCTTCAAAATTGCGGTATCCAAAACGATTACTAATTTCCATATAAGGAATAAACATTGGCAATAACAAAATGATTCCTATTACAATAGTAAGCGTGTGTTTAAAAATATTTTTACCTTCTTTTATCCATTTAAACAATTCCTTATCGCGATATGCTATCAAATATGCAATGAACACAAATAACAAAATATAAGCAACAAAAAATCCAAGGTAAATACCGCAATAAAACTGATAAACTATTCCTGCAATTAGGAAGTAAAATGATTTTATGTTCTTATTTTTTATCCAGTTCCAAAACCAAAAAAGAACTAATGGAATCATGAAGCGAGGAAAAACCTGCGCATGATTCATATGAGTAAGGATAAATATTGAGAAGGCATAGATGTAAGCTCCAACTGAAGACAACAGATTTGATGCTGTCCACTTTTTTAATGCCCAATAGGCGCAGATAAAATTTAAAACAAAGAGCGATAAAAACCACAATTGAAAAGATGTCTCCCGTTCGCATTTTATTATTCTGAAAGCAGCATACAATGGAACTGTTCCAATTAAATTATCGGAATAAGCTATCGCATTTTTTTCAGGATACATAAACGGAGCATCCCAATAGTTGGACACTTTGCCTTTCATAAAATTATATCCGTGTTCTAAAATATAATTATTAAAACGTGAGTCGCCTTTATCGCCAGGCATAACTGATAAGTCGCGCTGAAGGATATCCAACGGAAAAAGCCAAATTCCAGCAACTAGCATTACCAAAGGCAATAAGGAAGTAAAATGAATTTCTTTCTTTAAAGAAGATCGCAGCATTGAAATAAATTTCATCTATTACCTTTTTTAGCTTCGTCGTAATTTGGATAAGATAATTGCTCTTCAAATTTCTCCACCTTATCTAGTTTACCAAATTGTTTAAAATAAATCTTGCTATTCATTCCATCGCCATGTAAAGAACCATACTCAAATTGATACGTTTGAAATATATTCAACAATATGAATGCACCAGCAATGGTAAAAAGGCTTAATTTATAAATTGACTTACTCACAAATATTTTAGATACAACACATGCAATTGGAACGGCTAACATTGAGTATAACGGTATCATTGATTTTTGTCCAAAGCTTCCACCATACCACCAATTCCACCAGCAAAGCGTAATATAAACATACAAGACAACAACAGCTATCAACGACCACTTTAATTCCGGAACGCGTTTAAACATAAAATAAACACCTGGGAAAATAAGTGACATGAGAGGAGTATAGATAAACCATCCTTTTTGAAATCCAAAAAGTCCTTTCCAAAAAATGGGCTTTAAAAAATAATAATGTTCGTACAAATCTGACGCGCCCAAATAACTACCTAATGTCATTTTCCAATATTTAAATTGTGGAATCCAGATAGCAATAAATAGTGAAGCGAAAATCATCAATGCATAAAGTGGTACTTTTTTAGAACCGGCATCGGTAATATTTTTTACATCATATAAAATAAAAAATATAGAAAATAGCATCAAGGGTAAATGAATCAGCGTCATTAATGAAAGTGATACACTAACAATAAAAATTGATTTTAATTTTCGGTTCATGTGCCACTTTGCTGTCGCGTAAACAAATAATGAACTTAAGGCGAATAAATAAACTTCCGGCAACGGGGCTGATTGAGAAGCATAGCAAAAGAGGTTAGTTCCTAGTCCAATAATCAATAGTGTAATTGAAATTTCTCTATCTGAAAAATTATAATGAAGCAATAATTTTCTTAGATAAAGTAATCCAAGAAAAAAATAAAACACTGCGCTAAGTAATAAAAAGAACTGGTATGGCTCTGTGAAGCCCGTCAAAGGATAATCAAATGCTTTCGCTACTTGATGAGCTACAGCGAAAAAAGGTGCATACATAATTGATAATCCATAAGTCTTATCGAATGCCTTTTTCCCACTATCGTATTGCTTCAACCAAAACCAGTACTTCCCTTCACCATATTTATAATCACTTTTCTCTACTTTAAGATCATCAAAAATAAATTTGGCGGGCAGGTATCCATAATATGCATGCACATCATATGCAATTACCTTTTCATCGCTGCGCCACTTCTTTAGGTTCATATCTACTATCAAAGCAGATAGCGAAATAATAAAAACCAATACCAGTGAAAATCGTCTTTTAAACAAATTTATCATTGCTCAAAGATATTTATTTTCAATTTACCTACTAGCTATGCAATGTATGATTATTCTTATTTAATTTAGCAGAAATATTTTATGTTATGAAGAAAGCAATTTACATCATTGGATTAACGATTATCTCTTTTGGTTGTGGCTCTAAAGAAGAAAAACAAGCATCTATATACAACAACGATTTTGAAGTAATGGGGAATTGGTCAAATAAAGATCAGCTAACTACAGATGCCAGCCATAGTGGTATTTACTCAACTTTTACTGATAGCACATTCGTGTTTTCGCAAACGATGATTGCTTCCTGCAAGCAATTGAAAAATAAATCACCTAAAAGCATAACTGCAACTGTTTGGGTAATGTCGAAATTACAAAACCCTAAAGGCAAGTTAGTCTTGTCAATCGATAAAAACGATAAGAGTGTAATCTGGCAAGGAAGTGATATACAAACTACTGTTAAAGTTCCTAATAAATGGGAATTGGTTCAGTTAAAAGTCGACTTGAAAGAACCATTAACCGATGATATGGTAATTAAACTTTACGGATTAAACGAAGGGAAGTCGAAAGTTTATTGGGACGATTTTTCTTTAACTTTTGAATAATCGTTTCTGGTTAATCAATTACCATTTCAGGGATATCTCCTTCAACCACTAATTTACCTGCGGTTGCTTTTCGTATCTCCTCTACCGTTACACCTGGTGCTCTTTCTAAAAGGACAAATCCTTTTCCTGGTACTACCTCTAATACTGCTAACTCAGTTACAATTTTCTTGATGCATTTTACACCCGTTAAAGGAAGTGTACATTCAGGAAGTAATTTTGATTCGCCAGCTTTATTAACATGCTGCATGGCAACAATAATATTTTTTGCAGCAGCTACAAGGTCCATTGCGCCTCCCATTCCTTTTACCATCTTACCTGGAATTTTCCAGTTGGCGATATCTCCATTCTCACTTACTTCCATCGCACCAAGAATTGTTAAATCGACTTTCCCTGCGCGAATCATTCCGAAGCTTAATGCGGAGTCGAAATAGGCTGTACCTGGGACTTCAGTAATAGTTTGCTTACCGGCATTAATCAAATCAGCATCTTCTTCTCCATCAATAGGAAAAGGACCCATTCCTAGCATTCCATTTTCAGATTGTAGAGTAACATTTACTCCCTTCGGAATATAGTTAGCAACCAAAGTAGGAATACCAATTCCTAAGTTGACATAACTTCCATCTTTTACTTCTTGTGCGATGCGTTTTGCAATTCCTATTTTATCTAACATATTTTTAATTTGCTAATTAGTTAATTGGTTAATCTGCTAATAAAATAATTAGCGATTGGCATTTAATTTATCTTTTGAAGTTTTAATGATTGCACTTAATAATTTTTGAATTTCATTTAATGGTTTTATCAATCCCTCATTAGAAGGTGATGGATAATGTATAGACGATTCTGCTAGTTCTAACCAATACATACTTTCTTCTGCTTCTTTTGCGGCAATCTTTAATTTGTGAATAAAATCGCTTATTGATTCCGGACTTTGTGCTTCCCGCACCATTGCTCCAATTGATGTCCCACTTCTAAATAATTGTTTAGCGATGTTATACTTTTTTAATTCATTTAACTTTTCAGTATACTCAATTATTTGAATTGAAAACTGAAATGATTTTTGTAATAAAGGATTCTTTTTTTTCATAAAAACATATTTAAATGGTTACGTATTTCTTTAGCACATTAGCACATTTTCAAATTAGCACATTTTCAAATTAACTAATTACTTCCTCACTGTTCGTTGCTCAATTCGTTTCTCGTAGTTATTTCCTTGAAAGATTCGATGAACATAAATTCCGGGTACATGAATATGATCAGGGTCTAACGTTCCCGCAGGTACTAACTCTTCAACTTCTGCGATTGTAATTTGTCCGGCCATGGCCATTGGCATATTAAAATTACGCGTTGTTTTACGGAAAATTAAATTACCATGCGTATCTCCTTTCCAGGCTTTCACAATCGCAAACTTCGCTTTGAAGGCCATCTCCAATAAATATTCTACTCCATCAAATACGCGCGTTTCTTTTCCAATTGCGACTTCTGTTCCAACTCCTGCACGAACCCATACTGCAGGCATACCATAAGCAGCAGCCATACATCTTGTTGCTAATGTTCCTTGCGGAATTAATTCTACTTCAAGTTCGCCACTTAATAATTGTCTTTCGAATTCTGCATTCTCCCCAACATATGATGAGATCATCTTTTTTACTTGACGTGTTTTAAGCATCAGTCCAATTCCGAAATCATCCACACCAGCATTATTTGAAATACATGTAAGATCTTTTGTTCCCTTTTTCACGAGGGCGTTGATACAATTTTCTGGAATACCACATAGGCCAAAGCCTCCTAACATAATAACTTCTCCATCCTGAATATCATGAATGGCTACTTCTGCATCTTTTACTACTTTATTCATATTAATTAATATCAAAATTATTTGTGGTGCCTGGAACTACAGGCATATTATACTTCGAACAATCAAGTTCAACGTTCAATGGTTTTTGTGGCTTAGGAAATTCTCCTTGTGAGTAATTTAACTTAGCATCATCAAATACTTTTCTCATGAAAAGTCCCCAAATCGGCAACGCAGTATTAGCTCCTTGTCCGAGACCAGTTGAACGGAAGTGAATACTTCTGTCTTCGCAACCTACCCAACAACCGGCAACTAGTTCAGGAGTGATACCCATAAACCAACCATCGCTATTATTTTGTGTTGTTCCTGTTTTACCCGCAATAGGATTTGAAAAATGATAAGCCCCTCCACGTAAGCGCTCTCCCGTACCGAACTTTGTTACACCTTCCATTAAGTTCAACATCAAGTATGCAGTTTCTTCATTGATAGCTTCTACTTTTCGTGGAACAAACTCTTGCAATACAACACCGTTTTTATCTTCAATACGTGTAATATACATTGGCTCTGTCCAAATACCCTTATTAGCAAACGTTCCATAAGCTCCTACCATTTCAAATACTGAAATATCTGCTGATCCTAGAGCAATAGATGCAAATGGTTTGATAGGGGTGGTTATTCCCATTTTATGAGCAACCTGAATTACGGCTTCCGGACCGAACTGCTTCATTAAATAAGCAGAAACACAATTAACAGAATTTGCCAACGCTTGTTTTAATGAAAGCATTCCACCATAACTCCCATCTGCATTTGAGGGCGTCCACGAACCACCAAATTTATCAACGATAGTAACTTTCGAGTTCGGAACTTTATAACATGGTGAGTAACCTTCCTGCATTGCTAGGGTATATACAAATGGTTTGAAAGTAGAACCAACTTGTCGTGCACCATCCTTTACTTGATCATATTTAAAATAATGAAAATCTAATCCGCCAACCCACGCCTTCACTTGTCCTGTTTGCGGTTCAAGCGCCATAAATCCTGTACGTAAAAACATTTTGTAATAACGAATAGAATCCATCGGCGACATAATCGTGTCTAAATCACCTTGCCAAGAAAACACGGTCATCTTAACTTTCTTATTGAAGTTGATTTCAATTTGCGCATCCGACATCCCTTGTTCTTTTAAATTCTTATAACGTTCTGAACGTTTCATACCCTGCGTAATTAATTCAGGATAATCTTCCCAAGGAGATCGATCTTGCCAATGCTCGTAAAATGTTTCTTGCAGTTTTGTTAAGTGCTGCTTCACCGCTTCCTCGGCGTACTTTTGCATACGAGTATCGACGGTGGTATAAATTTTTAATCCATCGCGATATAAATTATAAGGAGATCCGTCGGCTTTATAGTGTTCAGCACACCATTTTAATAAATCCTTTTTCAATACTTCACGAAAGTGTTGAGCAATACCAGAAGTATGACTTTCTGGCCTGAAACGTAAACGTACTGGTAGTTTTTGTAAAGAGTCTGAAGCTTCTTCTGTAATAAAATTATATTTCTCCAGCTGACCAATAACCGTATTACGACGGTTCATCGCATTCTCAGGATTTCTAACTGGATTATATCTTGAAGGAGCCTGTAGCATTCCAATTAACAAAGCAGCTTCTTCCATCGAAACATCTTTAGGATCTTTTTGGAAATAGGTAGAGCTTGCCGAACGAATACCATATGCATTGTTTCCGAATTCTACTGTATTAAGATACATTGCAAGAATTTCTGTTTTGGTATAATTCTTTTCAAGCTTAACAGCAATAACCCACTCTTTGATTTTTCGAATTACAAGTTGTGACTTACTTAATTTTTCTCCTCGAGGAAATAAGTTTTTTGCAAGCTGTTGAGTAAGTGTACTACCACCACCTGCATCCTGATGCAAGAAAATTGTTTTTACCAAAACACGAAATAATCCACGTACATCAACTCCAGAGTGTTTATCAAAACGGACATCTTCAGTTGCCTTCAACGCATTAATCAAGTAAGGTGATAATTCACTATAATGAACGTTTACACGATTCTCTTTGAAATATTTTCCGAGTGATTGCATGTCCGAAGAATAAATCTCGCTCGCTAACATTGAGTTGGGATTCTCCAATTCCTCGAAAGTTGGTAATTCTCCCATATAGCCCATAGCGACTAATGATATAAATCCAACTAGAAACAGAAACGGTGCAAAGACAATCAGCCAAATAAAAAATATTATCCGCTTAACCTTTGAAGATGATTTCATGCTTTATTAATTGCTTTTCAAATTTAAATATTAATTAAAAATCAGGATTGATATCCATTGGTACATCCATTTGTCGTCCTGATTTTTTACGTTGAAACAAGTTTGCATCTGTAGATCCAAATCGGTAAACAAGTGTAAAGTTTGCTACTTGCGACTCACGTTTACGTTCTGCATCATATACGAACCCTTCTCCTACGTTATGAATAACCATTTTACGTGTATCAAATATATCAGTGATATTTACTGACAGATTTAATTTCCCTTTCATAAAATCTCTGCGTGCTCCAATATCGATTCCACTCATACCTCTAAAAGTTCCTTGTGGATTTCTAATAGCCGACATATACATACCTGTAATTTGTAAGCTCGTAGTTTTTGATGCTTTGATATTAATGTTTCCTCTTAATGTCCAGTTATTACTAGTGCTTTGTAAGGCCGCATCAATATTTTCTCCATTGATTTTATTGTTGAAATAATTAAAGGTCGTTGTTGAACTCACAGCCTTGCCAAACTGATTCTTAACTACAATTTCTAATCCTGTATTTGCCGAAGAACTGTAATTAATAAATGTCATCGTAGATACACCTGTTAGTGAGTCAATAGATCTAAAACGACTAATTAGGTTTTTTGTATATCGGTAATAAAGAGTAGCAGAGACAGAATGCTCTTTAATTTTTCTGAAATAGTTGAATTCGTAACTATCGATAAACTCTGGTTGTAGGCGCGGGTTGCCTGTTCTAACGTTACGCACATCCGAAATGTCTGTAAAAGGATTTAAGTTTTGTGGATTGGGTCTATTTACGCGTTTACTATATACCAATTGAAAATCATTCTTTTCTTTTACCGTATATTTTATTGCAGCACTAGGAAATAAATTGGTATAATTATATTCGAAATCATCTGCATCAACCACGGCATCACCGATAATCTTCGTGTTTTCTACTCTGACACCACCCTGCAATTCCACAAATTTATCTTTCTTTAAAAGAGCAGGAGCCTTGCCTGCAAATTGTAAATAAGCTGCTGTGATTTCATCCGAGTAAATAAAATGATCTGTATTAGCTACATCGAATCCGTCGCGATTCAACCCCACCTGATCATTATCGCTTGTTCTGAATGTGCCTTTTAGTCCTGTTTCAAATTTTGCATTCTGATTAATCGGATGAGTATAATCTGTTTGCGCAACTAACGTAGAAAATTGCCCTTTTCGTTTCAATGTTGAATATCCAAATGCACTATCAACCGTTAAATAATAATCGTTATCGTTGTTTTCACTTTGTGAGTAATTAGCAGATCCGGACCATTCTCTTTTTGTTCCTGGAATAACATGACGAATATCTAACCCTCCCTCGACGTTCATATTAGCGTTATTCGAGTTAGTAGTTCTATAGAAACCTCCTAATTCACTTCTAATGGAATCTTCAAAGATTGTACTGTTTAATTCATATTTATCTTCGGCTCTTTCGCTATATCCTCCTGATAATCCCAATGTGGTATTATTGCTCAAGTTAATATCCAGCGATGAACGAAAGGAGTTATTATTGTTTTGATTTCTTCCTTCAGACTGAGAATCTTCAAAGGGATATAAAAAAGCAAGTTCATTTTGCCTCGTAGAAAACCCAGACGAACGTCTTGTCTCTTCGCGGAAATTATAGCTCAAATTTAAATTTGTTTTTTTCGTTCGGTTATTAAATGAAACACCGCCGTTATACTTATCGCGCGTTCCTGCGCCTAATGTAATCGATCCGTTTATCCCACTGCGCTTATCTTTCTTTGTTTTGATGTTGATGATTCCCGCCATACCTTCTGCATCATAACGTGCACTTGGATTGGTAATAATTTCTATCTGATCAATAGAACCAGCAGGAAGTTGCTGTAAAAGTGAGGCTTTATCACCACCACCTAAACTTGATGGCTTACCGTCAATTAAGATGGTAAGATTTTCGCTTCCTCTTAAACTAATCTTTCCATCAATATCCACATTAACAGATGGTACATTTCGTAGCACATCAGAGGCTGTTCCACCAGTGCTTACTAAATCTTTTTCTACATTATAGATTTTTTTATCTAGAGAATTTACATAATCTGCTCTTTCTCCCTGCACTTCTACTTCCTTTAAATTCTTTTGAGATGAAGCAACGTAAACAATTCCGAAGTCTTTAGTTGGATCCATTGGATTTAACATAAAAGGTTTTGAATCCATTTTCCGATAACCAATAGCGCTGATGCGTAAAAAATATTTACCAGGTTGTAATGCTTCAATACTAAATTGTCCTTTACCATTAGTTAATGTACCGCCAACAATAGAAGAATCACGCACTTTTAAAACTGCTACTGAAGTAAATTCAAGTCCTGATTTTGTTAGTGAGTCTTGTAAAGTTCCAATTACTTTACAAATGGCTGGCATATTTCTTAAAGCAGAATCACGATTCATTCCTCCACGCATGGAAGAGTCTCGCATACCTGGATAATTAGGTTGCTGAGAAAATCCCGCTAAGGCAAACAGGAAAATATTTAAAGTTATTAAACTTAATTTTTTGACTATGCTCATTGCTTAATACGATAGCTCGTTAAATAATACTTGTAATAATGTTTGTCCTACAGCCTTCAAAGAATTCTTATCAATTTTATCAATCGTATCTCCGTGTGTATGCCAGTGCTTCCAGAAATGGGATGGTGTGTTATGATCGTAATGAATTACATCAGTACATTTTATCTGTGCTATTTGATTAATGTAATAATGGTCATCAACAATCGGATTTGTTTTCTCTAATAAAAAATAGCTCCCATAACCTAAATCTCCTGCTGTTTTCCAAACCATTCCTGTCACATCTTCAGCATAGCGTAATGATGTACCTTCTTGAGTAAACGTAGCATTTGTTGCACCCACCATATCCAATAACACTCCATAGCGAGCAAAATAATTTGGAGTATGTAAATGCTGCGACCAATACTGCGAGCCTAAACAATACGTATCATCTTGTTCTGGATAACCACTATTTTCTGGTTGTCCGTAATCTTCAATATCAAAGAAAATAATATCTATTCCTAATTCTGGTTTTGCTATGGATAACTGTCTTGCAACTTCTATTAAAATTCCTACGCCACTTGCTCCATCATTAGCACCATCAATTGGTTCATTTTTTCTTACTGAATCTTGATCGGCAAAAGGACGAGAATCCCAATGAGCGCAAAGCATGATGCGATTTCCTTTTTTTGGATTAAAAGAACTAATGATATTTTTTCCATTCAACGTCTTTCCATCAAACCCTCGAGATTGAAAATTTTGAATCATTACAGTATCTGCAAATTGCTTCATGGTATTGCTTAACCACTCTGCACATTTAGCCTGAGAAGTAGAATTAGGAATTCGAGGACCGAAATCAGTTTGCACTTTTACATAATTAAAAGCAGAGTCAGCGTCAAATATTGGAGCTGGCGTCGTACTTTTTTTCGCCTCAACTTCTGTAGTTTCTGATTTATTACCAGAGTTACACGCGGTCAATGCAAATATGAATGCAAATAAAATTATAAGATTAATTCTTGCTCCAGGTTGAGCCATCTTTACCATCTTTGATTGTGAAATTTAATTTGATTAACTCATCACGAATTTTATCTGATGTAGCAAAATCTTTATTTGCTTTTGCTTGCGCGCGGATCAATAACAAAAGATTCATTAACCCATCCATATCATCATCTGATTTTTTTTCTTCTCGTTTCAATCCTAAGATGTCAAAAACAAAAAGATTCATTAATGATTTTAATTTGTCTATATCCGTAACCGTTAGCGATTCAGTTCCTGCATTAGCAGAGTTAATTATTCTTACCGCTTCAAATAGATGGGATAAGACAATCGCCGTATTTAAATCATCGTTCATTGCATCAAAACATTTCTGTTCTAATTCAGCAACTGAAACTGTTGAACTATCTGAAGGATTTAATTTTTCTAACGTATCAATTGCATTAATAATTCGCTGGAAAGCTTTTTCAGCTGCAATCAAACCTTCATTAGAAAAATCAAGTGTACTTCTATAATGCGCCTGTAAGATGAAAAAACGAATAGCCATTGGCGTGTAGGCTTTCTCCAACAACTTATGATCTCCAGTAAAAAATTGTTTAAGCGTAATGAAATTACCTAAGCTCTTTCCCATCTTTTGTCCATTGATTGTAATCATGTTATTATGCATCCAGTATTTCACAGGAGCTTTACCACATGAACCCTTAGATTGTGCAATTTCACTCTCGTGATGAGGGAATAACAAATCCATTCCACCACCATGAATATCGAATGTCTCTCCTAAATATTTACTGCTCATTGCTGAACACTCAATATGCCAGCCTGGGAAACCATCACTCCAAGGTGAAGGCCAACGCATAATATGTTCAGGACTTGCTTTTTTCCAAAGGGCGAAGTCAGCAGGATTTCTTTTTTCTGATTGTCCTTCTAATTCTCTGCGTTCATTACCTGCGCCTGCAATTAATTCTTCAATCACACGACCAGATAATTTTCCATAATCGTTGGAAGCACTGTAATTAATCACATCAAAGTAAACAGAACCATTCGACTCATAGGCATAACCGTTAGCAATGATTTTCTTGATCATTTCAATTTGTTCGATGATATGTCCTGATGCACGAGGTTCAATACTTGGTGCGTTATTATTTAACTCACGCATTGATTCATGAAAACTACCCGTATAAAGTTCCACGACTTCCATCGGCTCTAATTGTTCTAATCGAGCCTTCTTCGCAATTTTATCTTCTCCTTCGTCAGCATCATTTTCTAAGTGACCTACATCTGTAATATTTCTTACGTATCGAACCTTATATTCTAGGTGAGATAAATAACGATATAACACATCAAATGTGATATACGGACGTGCATGTCCTAAATGCGCCTCGCCATAAACTGTTGGTCCGCAAACATACAAACCAACAAAAGGTGCATTTATCGGAATAAAATTTTCTTTTTGTCGCGTTAACGAATTGGTAATATAAAGCGGGTGTTGCATGTAATCTTTCTTCTGTTAATGTTCAGCACTCATGCGTGCTTCTTTCAAGTGTAATAACATATCCTTTGTCATAGATGCCATATCATAATACGGAACCCATCCCCAATCATCTTGTGCGCGAGTATCATCAATCGACATTGGCCAAGAGTCGGCTATTGCCTGACGAAAATCGGGCTCGTAAGAAATTTGAAATTCAGGAATATGTTTTTTGATTTCGTTGGCAATTTCACGAGGAGTGAAACTGATACCAGCTAAGTTATAACTGCTACGAATTTTTATTTTGTCTGCATCAGCATTCATCAACTCTAACGTTGCGCGAATTGCATCAGGCATATACATCATTGGCAATGCTGTATCTTCTTTCAAAAAGCAATTGTAGGAACCTTTATCCAAAGCCTGATGATAAATATCTACTGCGTAATCTGTAGTGCCACCACCAGGTTGTGCTTTATAACTGATTAAACCTGGATAACGAATACTACGCACATCTACTCCAAATTTATTGAAGTAATACTCGCACCAACGTTCACCGGCTTGCTTACTAATTCCATAAACCGTTGTTGGCTCCATCGTTGTAAACTGAGGAGTATTTACGCGTGGCGTAGTCGGACCAAAAACAGCAATACTGCTTGGCCAAAAAATACGCATACCACCTAATTCTTTTGCTATATCAAGCACGTTGAAAAGGCCTTCCATATTTAACTTCCAGGCCATTTTCATTTTTTGTTCTGCTGTTGCACTTAGTAATGCTGCAAGTAAGTAAACATGCTTTACTTTATTCGCTTTAATTACATCAGCGATGGCTTGTCCGTCCATCACATCCAATTTAAAGAACGGACCACTTTCTTTAAGATATCCTTCTTGATCTTTTACATCTGCTGCGATTACGCGATCACCACCTAACTCTGTTCTCAGCGTATGGACTAAATCAGTTCCGATTTGTCCTCCTGATCCTAATATTAAAATATTATCTGCGCTACTCATTTTAAATTTTGCTGTTGAAATTTAATTTGCTGAATTAATAAATTGACACTATCCATTTCTGCGATAGTTGTTTTTATTTTGATTTTATTGTCGTCAATTCTTTTTTCGTTATCACTGATTTGCTTTTTCATGCTGGCATTACTCTGCTCTAAGTAAGACGTATTGTTTTCAAGATTTTTCTTGTCTTTGCTTTTATCTTTGATAACGTCTTCTTGATCTTTTATTTTATTTTCTAATGCTTGATTAGAAATTTTTGTTCCCCAGTCTTTCAAAAACTTTATTAGCCAAGATGCTTCTTTCGGATGACTTTTAGTAGAAATGGCAATATTGTCGCGCATAAATACTGCCGCTAATTGCAAGCCTGAATCAACTGGTACAATGGTCGAATATACTATAAGGGTATCAGCGCCAAGTCCGTTTATTACTACATTCTTCGCGGTAATTTCTTCCTTCGACTTTTTAATTTTCGCTTTGTTCTCTTTTAAAAAATCTACCCAGGCATCGGCCAACAAATCATCATTAACATAGGGAAGATAAACACGTATGGCGGTATTATATGCACCTCCTAATTTTTCCAATCCTTCATCCACAATAACAGCTTGTGAAAATCCGAAAGAAGAAATAAAAACAAATAAGATTGAAGCGATTAGTTTTTTCATATTAGATATCTGTTACTCCACCTGATATTACAAATTTCATCATCTCCGTTCCTGAAGCATCGAGCTTCTGAACATTGTCTGATTCTACAATCACTAATTGTCCGTTGAAACCATAAGAGAATGGTAAATACACGGCCATTTTACTTTTCCCAAGACCTAATTCCGTTAGATCGTTTTCAGTAACAAAACCGATTCGCTGAATAGGAGGGTTGTTATTCATCGTAACCAAAACAGGTTGGGTGAAACGCTTTTTCTCTCCAACGAAAGCTTCGATCAAATCTTTCACAGAAGAGTAAATTAATTTTAAAAGGGGTGTTCTTTCTATTAATCCTTCAAAAATGGCAAACATTGGGTTCCTCACGAAGCGCGTTCCGATGTAGCCCGCAGCTGTGATAATACTTGCGATCAATAAAATTCCTAAACCTGGCAAATCGAAACTTTCTGCCCCTGGAACTGGAATTGGAACCTTAACCGGAAGTAAATTATCAAGCCATACCACCGCTTTAATAACCACATAAACTGTAACAGTAACGGGCACTACAAATAAGAGCCCTTGTAAAAAGTAATTTATCAGTTTTTTCATGTTGTTTGTTTAGCGCTGCAAATATCCGAAATTGTAGTGGGCAAGCCATAAAATATTGAAAATATATCACTCTTATGGAGGACAATTTTGCATCTTTGGGCTGTGAACTGGCAGGAACTGATTAAAAACCCGGATATCCTTCGAATAATTGAAGAAAACAAGGAACAAAATGTGGCTTCTTTAGCACTGAAATGGGCGAATAAAAAAGATTTGTTCACCCCTTTTGTCCTAAACCAGATTCAAGGTTTGCAAATTGCCAAGCGCAAAATACCTTCCTGGTCTAACTATAATGAGCTTATTTACCCCGATAAAACAGCGATGGAACAGTGCTCATCGGAGTTAACAGCTGTTTTTAAAAGTCAACTTTTCAAGGGAAAGCATGTAGCCGATTTAACCGGTGGATTAGGCATTGATAGTTATTTTATTAGTCGTGAAGCGGATAGATTATTTTACGTTGAGCCTGATACCTACAGATATGAAATTGCTCAACATAATTTCAATGCTTTAGGAGCTAACAATGTTTCATTTTTTAATGCAACGGCAGAAAAATTTCTGGAGTACCAGGGACTTGCAGCATTAGATTATGTTTACATCGATCCATCTCGAAGAAATGAAAATAAAAACAGGGTTTTTTTATTGAAAGACATGCAGCCTGATTTGTCAATTATCATTGATTATTTCAAGCAATTTAAAGTGCGAATGCTTATCAAGCTCGCTCCGATGTTAGACATTAAGGCTGCTTTGAAAGAATTGATTGATGTGAAAAGAGTTTATGTGGTTAGTGTTGAGGATGAATGCAAGGAATTATTATTCGATATTGATTTCCGATTTGATGGAGCTCCAACAATTAATTGCGTGAATCTTACCAATGAAAAAACGCAATCATTTGAATATTTGATAGAGGAAGAAGAAGAAAATTCCGTGGTTGTTACAGACGCCCTAAATTATATATATGACCCATTTTCATCGTTGAATAAAGCAGGCGGATTTAAGTCGGTTGCTAACAGATTTAATCTTAACAAAATCAGCAACAATACACATTTATACACCTCCAATGATCTGATTTCTGATTTCTTCGGAAACTGTTTTGAGGTAATTCGTGTTGACGATTTTTCATCGAGGGAATTTACAGGAATTGAAAACAAAAAAGGGGTAATAAAAATTCGGAATTTTCGTATGACACAATCGGAAATTGAAAAGAAAACTAAGATTACTTATGGTCCTGATTGTTTTTATTTTTTCTTCGCAGATGCGGACAATAAAATGAAGGTTGCTACAACAAAAAAAGTATATTAATTATTCGGAAGTTGTTCGTATTCTGATTTCAATTTTTTGGTAAATCCTTTTATCACAGCTTCGTAACTATGATCAATCAATTGAATTATTAATTGGTCTGGCGCATCATCATTCAACAAGACCGTATTCCAGTGCTTATTATTCATGTGATATCCTGAACGAATACTTGTATATTTCTCTCTCAATTCAATAGCATATTCGGGGTCACATTTTAAATTAACACTATCGGGCTCGGAAATACTAATCAATGCAAACATTTTCCCCATTACTTTAAAAACCAAGGTGTCTTCATCAAAAGGGAACGATTCAGTAACGGCCTTTTTACTAATGCAATACAGTCTTAATTCTTCAATATTCATTTAAAATAATTTATTAGCAAAGGTACGAAGCCTTTTTGCATTTAACTTTAGGCCTTCAAATATCAATAATGACACAAGATCATCCTAAAAAACTCTTTTTGCTCGATGCCTTTGCATTGGTTTACAGAGCTTATTTCGCTTTCAGCACAAACCATCGAGTAAATTCAAAAGGTTTAAATACTTCGGCCATGTTTGGCTTTACTAATACTTTACTTGATGTATTGAAAAAAGAAAAGCCTACGCATATTGCGGTTGTGTTTGATACATCGGCACCTACACATCGACATGACGCCTTTGAACAGTACAAAGCTCATCGTGAAGAGATGCCAGAAGATTTAAGAAAGTCGATTCCCTATATCAAAGAAATTATTCGATGTTTTAATATTCCGGTAATTGAATTAGATGGATACGAAGCTGATGATATCATTGGAACATTTTCCATTAAAGCAGAGCAAGCTGGTTTTGTTACCTATATGATGACGCCTGATAAAGATTATGGGCAGATGGTAACTAACAATGTGTTTATTTACAAGCCAGCGCGTAGTGGTGCAGGAGCTGAGATTTTAGGAGTAAAAGAAGTATGTGCTCGCTTTGGTATTGAAAGACCAAATCAGGTAATTGATATCCTTGGATTGATGGGGGATTCAGTAGATAATATCCCTGGAATTCCTGGTGTAGGAGAAAAAACCGCAACTACATTAATTCAACAATATGGTACAATTGAAGATCTGTATAACCATACTGCTGAATTAAAAGGTAAGTTGAAAGAGAAGGTGGAAGCGAATAAAGAATTAGCGTTTATGTCGCGACAATTAGCTACCATTCACTGTGATGTGCCATTGACGTTTAACGAAGAAGAATTGGCTATTCGAGAGATAAACAAAGATGGTATTCGTAATTTGTTTAATGAATTAGAATTCCGCCGACTCGCTCAAATTATTTTAGGAGAAGTAATAGAAGCGCCTGTTGAAATTAAAAATGGACAACAAGATTTATTTGCTTCTGCTAGTTCGGCTACTCCTACCGTTATAACTGATGAAGAGCCTTCGGAGTCGGTTACATACAATACGATTAAAAATACACCTCACAATTATAAAATTGTAGATACTGTTGAAGGATATCAGTCGTTAGCACAAACTTTAATGGGTGCCGAAGAGGTAAGTTTTGATACGGAAACAACAGGTATTGATGCTAATCAAGTTGAATTAGTAGGACTATCTTTTTCGATAAAAGAACACGAAGGTTGGTATGTTCCTATTCCTGCAAGTATGGATCAGGCAAAAGCTATTTTATCCTACTTCCAGCCATTTTATGAGTCGGAAACCATTCGTAAAATAGGGCAAAATTTAAAGTATGATATCACCGTTTTAAAGTGGTATGATGTAGAAGTAAAAGGACCATTGTTCGATACAATGGTGGCGCATTATTTAATCCAACCAGAGATGCGTCATAATATGAATGTACTTGCAGAAACGTATTTGCAATATGCCCCTGTTTCTATCGAAGAATTAATCGGGAAGAAAGGAAAAGATCAGATGAGTATGCGTTTCATAGATACGCAAACAATTGCGGAATATGCAGCAGAAGATGCTGATGTAACATTACAGTTGAAAAAGAAATTTGAACCGATGTTACATGAAACGAATACCGAAAAATTATATCACGAAGTAGAAGAGCCATTGATATCTGTTTTAGGAGCAATGGAGCGTGAAGGAATTCGTTTAGATGTTGATGCGTTAAAAGAATTGAGTAAATCGTTAGAGGAAGAAATTAAATCGATTGATAAAGAAATTCAAGCCTTAGCGGGAACGCCATTTAATATTTCATCTCCGAAGCAAGTAGGTGATATTTTATTTGAAGTATTGAAAATAGTTGATAAGCCTAAGAAGACAAAGACTGGTCAGTATGCAACGGGAGAAGATATTTTATCGAAGCTTACAGGCAAACATCCTATTGTAGATAAAATTTTAGATTACCGTGAACTGGTAAAATTAAAGAGCACTTACGTTGATGCCTTACCGCAAATGGTGAATGCTCGTACAGGAAGAATTCATACATCCTTTAATCAGGTGGTGGCTGTTACTGGTCGTTTGAGTTCTGATAATCCGAACCTTCAAAATATTCCTATTCGTACTGCAAGAGGTAGAGAGATTAGAAAGGCGTTTGTACCTCGTAACGAAGAGCATATTTTACTCTCTGCCGATTATTCGCAAATTGAATTGCGCATCATGGCAGAACTTTGTAAAGACCCAGGATTATTAGATGCCTTCAATCATAATTTAGATGTTCATACAGCAACAGCGTCGAAAGTATTTGGAGTTGCATTAGAAGATGTTACATCAGATATGCGTCGTAAAGCCAAGATGGTGAACTTCGGAATTATTTATGGAATTAGTGCATTCGGATTAAGTGAACGATTAAATATTCCTCGTAAAGAAGCCGCTGAAATTATCGATCAGTATTTTATCAAGTATCCATACATCAAAGATTTTATGGATAGCAGCATCGCACAAGCAAAAGAAAAAGGATATGTAGAAACCGTGTTAGGCAGAAGAAGATATTTACGTGATATCAATTCTAACAATGCAACTGTTAGAGGCTTTGCAGAACGTAACGCAATCAATGCACCTATTCAGGGATCAGCAGCTGATATGATTAAACTGGCGATGATTCACTTGAATAAAGCAATGACGGAAATGAATTTAAAATCGAAAATGTTATTGCAGGTACATGACGAATTAGTGTTTGATGTTTATTTGCCAGAATTAGAAACGATGAAAACATTAGTGGCTGATAAAATGAAACACGCTTTACCATTAAGTATTCCTGTTGAAGTCGAAATTGGAACAGGTAAAAATTGGCTAGAAGCCCATTAACAGTAGTCGTACAAATTAGTAATTGGACTACCTTTGCAAAACAATAAAAGTATATGTCGGATAAAACAATACAACTCGAAAATCAGATAGCACTGGCACAATTAGGTGGTGGTGAAAAACGAATAGAAGCCCAACACAAAAAAGGAAAGTTAACTGCGCGTGAGCGTTTACATTTTTTATTAGATGAAAATTCCTTTGAAGAAATTGGAATGTTTGTAACACATCGTTCTACTGAATTCGGCCTTGACCGTGAAAAGTATTTAGGTGATGGAGTAGTAACAGGATACGGAACGATAAACGGCCGAATGGTGTATGTATTTGCGCAAGACTTTACTGTTTTTGGAGGTTCTTTATCTGAATCACATGCAGAAAAAATTTGTCGCATTATGGATCTTGCGATGCAAAATGGAGCACCTGTTATCGGATTAAATGATTCGGGGGGAGCAAGGATTCAGGAAGGTGTTGTTTCCTTAGGAGGATATGCAGATATCTTCTATCGTAATACAATGGCTTCTGGAGTGATTCCACAGATCAGTGCGATTATGGGACCATGTGCCGGAGGTGCTGTTTACTCGCCTGCCATTACTGATTTTATCATGATGGTTGAGAATACCAGTTACATGTTTGTAACAGGTCCGAACGTAGTAAAAACAGTGACGCACGAAGAAGTAACAAGTGAAGAATTAGGAGGTGCATCAACACATAGTTCTAAATCGGGTGTTACTCATTTTTCATGTGCGAATGAAATCGAGTGTATTCAAAATATCAAACGATTACTAAGTTATATCCCATCAAACTGCGAAGAAGATGCTCCAGCATTACCGTACACAGAAGGAGATGAAACAAGAGTAGCATTAAATTCTATCATTCCTGATAATCCTAATCAGCCTTACGATATCAGAGAGGTTATTGAGCAAGTAATCGACAATGATGGAGAAGGATTTTTTGAAGTGCATAAAAACTTTGCAGAAAATATTGTTGTTGGTTTCGCGCGCTTAGGTGGAAAATCAATTGGTATTGTTGCGAATCAGCCGGCATTTTTAGCGGGAGTATTAGATATTAATTCCTCCACAAAGGCTGCACGATTTGTTCGCTTCTGCGATTGCTTTAATATTCCTTTATTGGTATTTGAAGACGTACCTGGATTTTTACCTGGTACTGATCAGGAGTGGCATGGTATCATTACAAACGGAGCTAAATTATTATTTGCATTTAGTGAAGCAACAGTTCCTCGTATCACAGTTATAACGCGCAAAGCTTATGGTGGTGCATATGACGTAATGAACTCGAAGCATATAGGCGCAGACATGAACTATGCATGGCCAACTGCAGAGATTGCGGTAATGGGTGCACGTGGTGCGGCAGAAATTATTTTCAAGAATGAAATTGCGGCTTCTGCTGATCCTCAACAAAAGTTAAAAGAGAAAGAAGAGGAATATATTAATCACTTCGCAAATCCATACAGAGCAGCAGAGCGAGGATATGTTGATGAGGTAATAATGCCAGAAGCAACAAGAAGTAAATTGATTAAAGCTTTTAAAATGTTAGAAAACAAAGCTGTTAAACTTCCGAAGAAAAAGCACGGCAATATTCCATTGTAATTTCCCAACTAATCATAAAAAAATCCCGAGGTTATCTCGGGATTTTTCGGTTTGAAGAGAACGGTGTTTAATTTAATATTAATTCATTAATTGATATGTTTTGCAAATAGGCATCTACAATACGATTCGATTTTGTAGCAGCGATTTTAGCGATACGGTTACGTTTTACATGATACCATAGTTGGATATAGTACCCATTCAGATAATATAGATTTACTCGATAGCAGCTATTTTGGCGTACCATGATAAAATTAGCGTGGTGCCATACATGCCATGCTTTCTCATCGAAATTGAGAACATTAAACTTTTCTACTGAAGGTGCGTCCGTAATCATCTTTGTGCGTTTTGATGATACAATGATGCAACTGAAAGCGTGTGTTACCCTCTTGATTTTGGTTAATATCTCAAAAAAATGGGTTAAAATGGGTTTGGCTTCAATAAAAAACCCCGAGGATAATTCTCGGGGTCTTCAAATATTGTGACAATCGTATTACTTAGAAAGCTCTACGCGTTGTAGCATCGTTCCGTTAGCTGTTTGAATTTTAACAATGTAAACACCTTTGTTAAGATCAGATAAATTCAATGAATAGATAGCATCGAAATCTCCTAGATCAGCTGATTTTACCTCACGACCTAATAAATCTACTACCGATACTTTCACTTGCTTGAAATAATCTTTCGTCATATCGATATGTAATAAACCACGAGTTGGATTTGGATACACTAGAATATTCATTGCTGATTTAACCTCTGCGATAGCTGTTACACAACCATTAGCATTTGCTACGTTAGCAGCACCTGGTGTAGAACACATACGATTAAAATCAACTGAGTTATTGTTTGAATCTGTTCCATCAGGATATCTTCCGATACTGTAGAAACGTGACATAATTGAATCTGCTACAATAGTGTCGCTGTTTCCAGCTGGAACACCAGCAGTTTCAAAATAAGGAGCAATACAATCACCTTCGTAGCTAACTACATCGATGATATTACCTTGTTGTACATCTTTTAAATAAACCGCATCAGGAGATGGAGTAGTTGCTGTTGCAGAAGCTGCATTTTGAAGACAGTTAGTAGCAGCAGTAAAAGTCAAGTTACAGTTTGGAACCTTACCTGAGTTACCACAGATTACAAAGAAAGAACCTGCTGTTAAAGTTTGTGATGGAAGTTGAATAGAATCGTAAGCAACGTTTCCAGTTCCGCTTGTACTTCCGTTAAACAATACTAATTTGAAATCTGCTAAGTTCACCGGATTCGGACCTGCATTGTATAATTCTACATACTCTGCACTGTCAACGCCAGGCTGATCATAATCGATTTCATTAATTACTAGGGCTTGCGCATTAACCATGTTGGTCATTAGTATTGCAACTGCAAATACCAATGCGATTTTTGTGATACAAAACGTAAATGTTTTCTTCATAGGATGATGTTTTTATTCCCGTTTTTGGGGGAAGCAAATTTAACCTTCCATTTTGAAATAAGCTCAATTCTAAATTAATTATTTGTAAAGTATTCTATTTTTGGGGTTTATATGGTCAGGCCACCCTCCTTTTTACGCTGGATTTATCCGAATGCAATATGGCATTTACCTTCTGATAGAAAGGTTATATACCTGACATTTGATGATGGTCCTACCCCTTTTATAACCGAAAAAGTACTCGAATTGCTTGATGCACATAAGGCAAAAGCCACTTTTTTTTGCATCGGGAAGAACATAGAACAACACCCTGAGATATTTAATTTAATTAAAGATAAAGGCCATCACATTGGTTCTCACACGTATTCCCATTTGAATGGATGGAAATCGAAGGCGGAGGAGTACATTAATGATTACGTTAAAGGTCGTGAGCTATCGCATACTAATTTGTTTCGCCCTCCTTACGGAAGGATTCTTTTGACACCACTTCAAGTCATTCAAAAACAAGACAAGGTGATTATGTGGGATATATTGAGCAAGGACTATGATAAGGATTTATCACCCGAGGAAGTATATGCTAATGTCACTAGAAATCTAGAACCTGGCTCAATCATCGTTTTCCACGATAGTGAAAAAGCAAAGAAAAACCTCTTAGCAGTTTTACCTCGTATATTAGAATACTTGACCCAACAGGGCTATATCTCAGAAGCTATTCCGTATTAGGTTAATTTTTATTTAACATCACAATGAATAACTTCTTCTGATGTTTAACAAAAACCATGTATTCCCCTTCTAAATAATTCTTAAATTCGCCCATCTTATTCTATAAATATGAATCATTATAAGCGTATTAACAATCTCTTCGGATGGATTGCTTTTGCCATTTCAGCGTTCGTGTATTTAAGCACTATTGAGCCAACAGGTAGTTTTTGGGATTGCGGTGAGTTCATCGCATCTTCTTACCGTCTTCAAGTAGGTCATCCTCCGGGAGCGCCACTATTCTTGATGTTAGGTAGAGTATTTAGTTTGATGTCGGGCGGCGATATTCGCCTCGTTTCCGTAATGATCAATGTTTTATCTGCTTTAATGAGTGCATTTACAATTCTGTTTTTGTTTTGGACTATCACCGCTATTGCAAAAAAGATTGTTGTAAAAAGCGAAGAGATTACAAATGCACAACTGATCGGAATCATGGGTGCTGGTTTAGTAGGCTCTTTAGCATACACCTTCAGTGATTCATTCTGGTTTTCGGCAGTAGAGGGCGAGGTTTACGCTTCCTCTTCTTTCTTTACAGCAATTGTATTTTGGGTAATGTTTAAGTGGGATGCTTCCGAAGAAAAAGACGCCAACAAATGGATTATATTAATTGCTTACTTGATGGGATTATCCATCGGTATTCACTTATTGAACTTATTGACGATTCCTGCGCTTGCATTCATTTACTACTTCAAGAAAAACAAACCATCATTAGGTGGAGTAATTAAAACTTCTATTGTTGGGGTATTGATTTTAGGTGTTGTGCAATACGGAATTATCTCTGGCTTAGTAAGTCTTGCATCTAAGTTTGACTTATTGTTTGTAAATAGCTTTGGATTACCATTCTGGTCAGGATTTATTTTCTTCTTGTTATTAGTAATTGGAGGAATTGCTTACGGATTAAAACATTCGGTTGAAAAGAATAAGCCTTTACTAAATTTAAGCATCCTTTGCTTTGCATTTATTCTATTGGGATACTCTTCTTATGCGATGATTGTTATTCGTTCGATGGCTAATCCGCCAATGGATGAAAACAATCCTGAGCAAGTATTTAATTTATTAGGATATATCAATCGTGAGCAGTACGGAGATCGTCCTTTGTTTTATGGTCAATACTACAATGCAGAACAAGTAAGCATTGAAGAAGGAGCTAATCAATATGCAGCAAAAGATGGAAAGTATGTAGTGAGTGGTAAAAAACAATCTCCTGTTTTTGATCCTGCTAACTGTACAATTTTCCCTCGTATGTATAGCGGTCAAGAAAATCACATTCAAGCTTACAAAGAATGGGCGGGTATTACGGGTGAAGGCAAGCCAACATTTGCTCAAAACTTAAAGTTCTTCTGGAATTATCAAATCATTCATATGTATTGGCGCTATTTTATGTGGAATTTTTCTGGTCGTCAAAATGATATTCAAGGACATGGAGGAATTACTAAAGGTAATTGGCTTACAGGAATTACATTTCTTGATGAAGCACGATTAGGTCCTCAAGACACTTTACCTGATAGTGCAAAAAGCAACAAAGGATACAATCGTTTTTACATGCTTCCTTTCTTATTAGGATTTGTAGGGATGATCTGGCATTACAAAAAAGCAAAGCAAAACGATTTCTGGACCGTAATGTTATTGTTCTTCTTTACAGGATTAGCCATAGTACTTTATCTGAATCAATATCCATATCAGCCACGTGAACGTGATTATGCTTATGCAGCATCATTTTATGCATTTGCTATTTGGATTGGATTAGGAACGTTGGCTTTGATTGATGCAATTAGCAAAAAACTTGATGGCCAAACTGCAGCTATTTTATCAACTACTATTTGCTTATTGGCTGCACCAACATTAATGGCGAAAGATGGATGGGATGATCACAACCGTTCTCGCCGTTATACTTCGCGCGATTTTGCTCATAACTACTTACAAAGCTGTGCTCCGAACGCACTCATCTTTACTAATGGTGATAACGATACATTCCCTCTTTGGTATGCACAAGATGTAGAAGGTGTTCGTCCTGATATCAGAATTGTTAATTTGAGTTTATTAAACACGGATTGGTATATCGATCAGATGAAACGCAAGGCTTATCAAAGTGATGCGCTTCCTATCAGCTTCACGCATGAGCAATACGAACAAGGCAACAGAGATTATGTTCCTTATTATGAAGGAAGAGTAAACGCTGACGGTTATATCAACTTAAAAGACGTAATGAATTTTATTAAGTCGGATGATCCTAGTGCAAAAGTTCAAACACAAAGTGGAATGTCGTTGAGCTTCTTCCCTACTAAGAAATTCATGATTCCAGTTGATAAGAAAGCAGTAATAGCTGCAGGTATTGTAAAACCAGAAGAAGCTAATCAGATTGTAGATACTATTTTCTGGGAGATTAATAAAAGCTATTTGATGAAAGCAGACTTAATGATTTTGGATATGATTGCCAATAACGATTGGAAACGTCCTATTTATTTTGCTGTTACTGTTGGAAGTGAAAACTATATGAACCTAGAGCCTTACTTCCAGTTAGAGGGATTAGCTTATCGTTTTGTTCCAATAAAAAATCCTAGATCAATTGATCCTAACGGACAAACAGGAAGGGTTAATAATGACATTATGTATAACAACATGATGAATAAATTCCTGTGGGGAAATATGAATAAAGATGGTGTTTATCTGGATCAGACAAATATTGGTATGACGATGAACTTCCGCAATAACTTCGCTCGATTAGCGGAATCATTATTAGAGTCTGGTAAAAAAGATTCAGCAATTACTGTATTAGATAAAATGAATGAAGAAATGCCAGACAATAGAGTAGGATACAATGTGATGATGCTTCGTCCAATTGAATTATATTTTATTGCCTCTCAAAAAGTAAATCCTAACGATACTTTAAATCCAATGAATCGTATGACCATGTCGATGGTTGAATTACCAGAAGCAAGAAGAAAGCATGCGAACGATATGGCAATAGCAATTACAAAACGTATGGCCGCTATCTATGAAAATGAAATGGATTACTACTTATCATTAAAGCGCACTTCTTATTTCACTTCTATCGACAGAGAGTCGAACCAAGCTTATGCTATTTATGGTGAGTTAATCAGAATGGCAAAACAGTATGGACAATCACAGTTAGGTGATGAGATGCAGAAAAAACTTCAAAAGTATTCAGCGCTCAATCCGAATTACTATCAACAGCAATAAAAAAACGGGGACTAAAATTAGTCCCCGTTTTTATTTTATCTAATTACTATTATTCTTTAATCCACTTAAGTGTTGTTTTACGATTCACACGTATAATATAATTTCCTGCGATGAACTTATTCGTTAAAGGAATTGATAATTCTGTATTATCCAATCCAAACGTCGAGTAAACTAATTGTCCCATTGCAGAATAAATCTCAACTTCTTCAATGCTGTTCATACTTTTTAATTGCAATATGCTTGAAGGATTTTGTATAATCTGAATACCTGAATTAGCCTCGATATTATTTAATCCAACAGCCATAGGTCCTAAAGTTCCATCATCATTTATATTTTGAGCGTAAATACCATTATCGTTTCTGGTATCTGTCCAAGAAACAATTAACTGATGATTATTTACTCTCGAAATTCCGATATCATCTTTATTACTTGCAGTTACATTAATTGCTTTTTCGTTAAACGCCCATTGCTTCACACCCATTGAATCAATTAACGTAGCTTTAATAGAAACCTGATTAAATCCTCCAGTATAATAAACCAAAATGGCGTTATTATCATCTTGTGCAATGCCAACAGGTATCGTCATATTAGAAGTTTGTGGATCAACAACAATTCCATCTGTACCACATAAATTCAATCCTGCATTGTTCACTCTTTGAATACTGTTTCCAGAAGCCGACTGCCCTGAATTTGTCACTTGTAATCCTACCCAGGTTTGATTAGTAGTTGAATTATAAAAGTAATCTCCTAAATAAGAATTAATCGTTGTTGAGCTCGTTAATGCAGTACCGTTAGTACTCCATGTAGCGCCAGTAGAATCAACATGCTGTAAATAAACACAAGTAAGTGCTGCATTAGCAGGATTACCTGTATTGAAAGCACATAAGAATCCAGTTCCACCATCTGAAATTATTCTAGGGAAGAAAAATGCGGTAATTGTTTTTGTTGTAAACTGAATTGGTGCAGCCCATAAGCTTACATAGTTAGTAGCCATTCTTTTTACAAATAACTTAGATGTTAATCCTGGGAAGTTGCCTGTTTCCTGAACGTACATTAAATAATATTCGTTGTTAGCGTAAGAAGCAATCGATGGACGAGAATAGTTAGGTGTAGTTCCAGTTGCTGGTTTTATTTTATCCGGACCAGCGCCATTAATAGAAGCTCCTGTAGCTGGATTTAATTCGATATAACAAACCCATTTTTGGTTGGTACTCGAATAAGCATTCCATGCTACAACAACGTTATTATTTGACAAAACACCAATTACAGGTGCTAATCCTTGTGCCGCATCGGCGTCTGCTAAAACAACCCCATTGTTCGCCCACACTGGAGCTCCAGTAGAGTCCATTTTTTGAGCAACGACCTGCATACTTCCTGTTCGTTGATCTTGAAAAGCGACAATTGCATTTCCTTCATTATCCGTTTTCAAATCGTAGCGAAATAAGGCAGTATTCTGATTGGCATTACTGACTACTACACCATTGGGGCCCCATAATTTATTACCAAGAGCATCTAAACGCTGCATGCGTAAAACATACATTCCTGACGACTGATCAAACCAGGAAATATAAACACCCCCATCGCTGCGGGAGCTGATTAATGGAGTAGCTTGTTCAGAGCCAATCGCATCTTGAATAACCACATTATTGGTTGAATCATTAGCAAACTGGGCATTGCTAAAAAATGGCAATAGGCCAAATAGTAATAAGTAGATTTTTTTCATGTGTGTTTTTTTATGAAAGTATAAAAACAAACGAAGGAAGCCCGATGCTTCCTTCATTTTTTCCCCAGTCAATGCGGTTAATCATAAAAAAAGGGCGATAACCACATCGCCCTTCCATTCAACCATTATCAATCCAACCTTTGAACTGTATTTTTAATAGGTTATTTTCATTGAGTATAGAGTTAGTGCATAAGCCTTCTAATAAGTTTCAAGAAAGCAAAAAAAATAGGGAGCAAATTGCTCCCTATTAGATACTATTAGATTAGTTTAACCTTATTATCCGTTCAATGCTTCGGCACCTGCAACAATCTCCAAGATTTCGTTGGTAATTGCAGCCTGACGAGCTTTATTGTAAGTAAGCTTTAATTCTTTGATCAACTCACCTGCGTTATCAGTTGCCTTGCTCATTGCTGTCATACGCGCTCCATGTTCAGAGGCATGCGAATCAAGAACCGCTTTGTACAATTGTGTTTTGATTGACTTTGGAATTAAGTCAAGCACAATCTCTTGCTTTCCTGGTTCAAAGATATAGTCGTTATTAGTCGCGTTTTCAGTTGAAGTAGCGGCTGGTTGAAGTGGCAATAACTGTTCAGATTGAACAATTTGCACTGCAGCATTTTTAAACTGATTATAAACTACAATAACTTTATCATATTGCCCAGCAGCAAAATCACTCATGATTTTTTCTGCAATTGGCGCAACAACATCAAAACGTAAATCACCATATACTTCATTGTGATTTCCATTATACAATGATTTGTTTTTAGAATAGAAATCAGATGCTTTTTTACCAATACTTAAAACCTTTACGTTTCCTGCATTAGCCTGAGCGCTGTATTGGTCGTGAATTAATCTGTTAACCTGGCGAATGATATTTGCATTAAATGCACCTGCTAAACCTCTGTTTGAAGTAACAGCTACAATTAAAACTTTTTCTACAGGGCGTACTTGAGCGAATTGTCCTCCGCTGTTTCCTTCTAGAGAAGAAGACAAGTTTTCAAGAATATCACGAAGCTTATTTGCATAAGGGCGTAGTTGCGTAATTGCATTCTGCGCGCGACGTAACTTAGCAGCACTCACCATTTTCATTGCTTTGGTGATTTGCTGTGTACTCGACACAGAAACAATTCTTAAACGTACCTCTTTTAAATTAGCCATTTTAAATTTTCTTTAAATCGTGCTGTTATTAAGCAGTATAATTTTTTGCTAAGTCTTTACCTACCTGCTCTAATGTATTCGTGATTTCATCATTGATTACACCTTTCGCTAATTGATCAAGTGTAGCTTTATGACTTGCACGCATTACATTTAAGAAGTTAGTTTCGAATTCACGCACCTGACGTACAGGAACATTTTGCAATAAACCTTTTGTTCCAAGGTAAATGATGGCAACTTGCTCTTCTACACGTAATGGTGAATATTGACCTTGCTTAAGAATTTCTACGTTACGAGAACCTTTGTCGATTACCGCTTTTGTAGCTGCATCTAAGTCCGAACCGAATTTAGAGAAGGCCTCTAATTCACGGTACTGAGCCTGATCTAACTTAAGCGTACCAGCAACTTTCTTCATTGATTTAATCTGTGCGTTACCACCTACACGTGATACCGAGATACCTACGTTAATTGCAGGACGAACACCAGAGTTGAACAAGTTAGCTTCAAGGAATATCTGTCCATCAGTAATTGAAATTACGTTTGTAGGAATATACGCAGAAACGTCACCCGCTTGTGTTTCGATAATAGGAAGAGCTGTTAACGATCCACCACCTTTTACTTTACCTTTTAAAGATTCAGGTAAGTCATTCATATTAGCAGCAATCGAATCCGACTTAATTACTTTCGCAGCACGCTCTAATAAACGACTGTGTAAGTAGAATACGTCTCCTGGATAAGCCTCACGACCTGGAGGACGACGTAATAATAGAGATACCTCACGGTAAGCAACTGCTTGTTTCGATAAATCATCATAAACAACTAATGCTGGGCGACCAGTATCACGGAAATATTCTCCGATTGCAGCACCTGCCATTGGAGCGAAGAATTGCATTGGAGCAGACTCAGAAGCAGTCGCTGCAACGATTACTGTATAAGGCATTGCACCACGCTCTTCTAATGTCTTCACTACGTTAGCAACAGTAGAACCTTTCTGACCTACTGCAACGTAGATACAAAATACTGGCTCACCTTTATCGTAGAATTCTTTTTGATTGATAATTGTATCAATCGCAACAGCTGTTTTACCTGTCTGACGATCACCGATGATTAACTCACGCTGACCACGTCCGATAGGAATCATCGCATCAATCGCTTTGATACCTGTTTGTAAAGGCTCGTTTACTGGCTGACGGAAAATTACCCCTGGTGCTTTACGCTCAAGTGGCATTTCGAAAGTCTCACCAGAAATTGGTCCTTTGCCATCGATTGGATTACCTAGTGTATCTACAACACGTCCAAGCATTCCTTCTCCTACGCGAATAGAAGCGATCTTACCTGTACGCTTTACAGTATCCCCTTCTTTAATATTGTTTGATGAACCTAACGTTACGGCACCTACGTTATCTTCTTCAAGATTTAATACGATACCTTTAAGTCCATTTTCAAATTCGATTAGCTCTCCTGATTGAACCTTTGTAAGTCCGTAGATACGGGCAATACCATCACCCACTTGTAATACGGTTCCTACTTCTTCAAGTTCTGTTGCAGATTTAAATCCTGCTAATTGTTGACGGAGAATAGCTGAAACTTCGTCTGGTCTAACATCTACCATTTTCGTAGTTATTTATAGTTGTTATTAGATAATTATTAATATTCTTTTACATATAAGTTATCGTCGAATTCGTTTTTCAACTGACGTAACTTTTTCAATACTGAAGAATCCCACTGCTCATCGCCGATGCGAAGAACGAATCCTCCAATGATATTTTTATTTACTGTTTCAACAAGTTCAATTTTATTTCCTTTCATCTTCTTAACGATGTCAAGAATTTGTTCTTTTGTTGAAGCATCCAATGGAGTTGCAGTAGTTACATGCGCTACTTTTACTCCGATTGACTCCTTATAAATATTGATGTACTCTTGTGCGATATCTTCTAAATATCCTTCACGTCCTTTTTTAGTCATTAAGTCCATGAACGACAATGTCACATTATCAATCTTACCTGAAAATACACCTTTAATTACCGCCTCTTTTTTATCAGTATTGATAATTGGGTTTTTCATCAGTAATGCTAAATCGCGACTTTGATCACAAGCAGTAGCAATCAATTGCATATCAGAAAAAACCTTCTCCGTAATATTCTTTTCGGTGGCTAATCCCAGCAATGATTTTGCGTATCTGCGAGCTACTTTTGACTCTGTCATTTTCTAATTTTTAGCGATTAGTGAATTAGTTTAACTTAACGTCTTTCAATAAATCATTAACCAATGCCTTTTGCTTGTCGTCACTCGCCAATTGTTGACGAATTACTTTCTCAGCAATTTCAATAGATAATGTTGCTACCTGATTTTTTAATTCAGTGATAGCCGCCATTTTCTCATTTTGAATTGATTCACGAGCAGCAGTAATCATACGATCTGCTTCTGATTGTGCTTTTGCACGAGCCTCATTAACAATAGCATCTTTTGTATCACGAGCTTCTTTCAACATCATGTCACGCTCATTGCGTGCCTGCTTCAACAATTGCTCGTTTTCTGCCTTCATGTTGGCTACTTCATCCTTTGCTTTTTTAGCAGCATTTAAAGCATCTTCGATTGATGTTTCACGCTCTTTTAAAGATGATAAAATTGGTCCCCAAGCAAATTTGCGAAGGATAAACACAACAATCAGAAATGAAACGGTCATCCAAAATACGAGACCAAATTCGGGTTTTACGAGTTCCATTTTATATTAATTTCTTTTTTTAGATGTATTACTTGTTTTAAACAAACCGGTGCTTGGCCAATCGCTTTTGCACCGGTTCGTTGATAGCAATTACAAATTACTTTGTAAGGATTGCTAATAATCCGATTACCATTGCGAAGAATGCAGCTCCTTCTACAAGGGCAGCAGCAAGGATCATATTCGCACGAATATCTCCTGAAGCTTCAGGTTGACGAGCGATTGATTCTAATGCTGAACCTCCAATGCGGCCGATACCTAAACCAGCAGCTAAAGCAGCGATACCTGCACCAATGGCAGCAAGACCGTATCCGAATCCTAATCCGTCTACGCCTGTTGTTTGTAATAAGATGTTAAGTAACATGTTTATATAATTAAGTGATTAAAATGTTCTAATTAATGATGATC
>CAINEC010000197.1 GCA_903847585.1 uncultured Bacteroidota bacterium | reverse complement strand
GCAAGTGGTTTGGCATTATACCAACGGACATAGTTTAAATACTATTATTACAGACAACGATAAAGAAAAAGAGTTTGTAAAATGGGTTTGTAAAAATGAAAATGTAGATTTTCCGTGGTATCAAAAACACTATGCTCCTTCGCAAACGGGTAATGATATGGAATTTTCAAATGTTCCTACCTTGATTCAAGGAGAAATGCAAGTGGTGTTAACGCAGCCTTCTAATATCCAAGTGAAGTTGTATGATCAAGAAGGCAAGTCGATTAAAACAATTTATGCTATCTTAAATCAATCGGCTGGGCAGTGTACAATTCCATTGAATATAAATCTCTCAGACATAGCCAAAGGCGATTATAAAATTGTGATTGAAAATGATGCAGGAGTAAAAATAGATGAACGATCAGTAGCAGTATAAGTATTTCAGGTCAGGAGGAGCAAATTTTTGCTCCTCTTTGTTTTTTGCGTCGGGTAGTATGAATTATTTTATCATTTTTGTAGAATGAACAGACCTATTCGAGTTTTAATTGCAAAAGTAGGATTAGACGGTCACGATCGCGGAGCAAAAGTGATTGCTTCTTTTTTGCGTGATGCAGGAATGGAAGTAATCTATACTGGACTTCGCCAAACCCCAGAAATGGTAGTGAATGCAGCCTTGCAAGAAGATGTTGATGTGATTGGCGTTAGCATTTTATCAGGTGCACACATGACAGTCTTTCCAAAGATTTTAAATTTAATGAAAGAGAAATCATTGAATGATGTGTTACTGACTGGCGGTGGAATTATTCCAGATGCAGATATGAAAAAGTTGATAGAAATGGGATGCGGAGAATTATTCGCTCCAGGCACCGACACTACAACCATTATTAATTACATCACCGATTGGGTAAATAAAAACAGAAGATAATTTTTATGTATCAGAATATTACAACAGAGCAAAAAGGAAAAATTTTAATTGTTACGGTTAACCGCCCTGATAAATTAAATGCATTAAATAAAAATACAATCGCTGAAATTGGCGTAGCTATCAATGCTGCTGCGAATGATAACAGCGTTGGAGGAATTATTTTAACGGGTGCAGGCACGAAAGCATTTGTGGCTGGTGCCGATATTAGTGAGTTCGCTGCTTATTCGTTGGAAGAAGGCAAGGCGCTGTCAGCTCACGGACATGCAGTATTTAATAGCATTGAAGCATGTGGTAAACCTGTGATTGCAGCGGTAAACGGATTTGCTTTAGGTGGAGGATGTGAATTAGCGATGGCTTGTCATATGCGCGTAGCCGCAGAAAATGCAAAGTTTGGTCAGCCAGAAGTGAAGTTAGGGTTAATACCAGGATACGGTGGAACACAACGTTTACCAATGTTGATTGGCAAGAGTAAGGCAATGGAATTATTAATGACGGCTGATGTGATTGACGCAAATGAAGCACATCGCTTAGGGTTAGTGAATCATGTTGTCCCTCAAGATAATCTGATTGCGAAATGCGAAGAGATTTTGAATAAGATTATTGATATGGCTCCGCTGGCTATTGCTGAGATTGTTACAACAGTAAATGCTTGTTACGATAAAAAAGCAGATGGTTTTAATACGGAAGTTGAGCGTTTTGGAGCATGTTTCGTTACTAACGATTTTAAAGAAGGGACGGAAGCCTTTTTAGGGAAGCGAAAAGCGAATTTCAGTGGGAATTAAGATTTAATCTTATTGAATAGTAGTTTATGGTGGCAAGGTTCGAAACAAAATTTTAAAAACGCAGTTAAAGGCCTTGTTACTAAATTTTGCTGTTTTACCTATAATAAAGGAAGATTGGCAAAATTTAACTACACTTTCGGATTCATTTAAATAACTTTGCTGTATTAATATTAAGCATGTTTATAATCTTACTTTCTTCTGCAATTGCGTTCGTCATTACCTTTTTTGCCATCCCGGCCATCATCAGGGTTTCGGTATTGAAGGGGTTATTTGACGAGCCAACCGAGAGAAAGCAACATGCTCAAAACATTCCTACGCTTGGTGGTTTAGCGATTTTTGCCGGAACAGTATTTTCTTACACATTTTGTTCGGCAAGTATTGAATCAGGTATTTCTCAATACATTATTTCAGCAATCATCGTGATGTTTTTTATTGGGATTAAAGACGATCTCTATAATCTAACGCCCCATAAGAAACTTATTGGTCAAATTTTGTCCGCTGTTATTGTGGTCTTTTTTGCCAATGTTCGAATTACTAGTTTGTGTGGGATATTTGGTATTTATCAGATACCATATTGGTTTAGTGCGGGATTATCGGTATTTACCATTTTAACCATCATTAATGCATATAATTTAATTGATGGTATTGATGGTTTAGCTGGGGGTGTTGGTGCAATTGCATCCTTTACTTTTGGATTATGGTTTTACAATTATGATAATATCGGATTATGCATTTTATCTTTTGCATTGTTCAGTTCGTTAGTTGCATTTTTGATTTACAATTTTAATCCTGCG
>CAINEC010000196.1 GCA_903847585.1 uncultured Bacteroidota bacterium | reverse complement strand
TTTAGTAGAGTCGCTCATCCAATCCAACTTAGTGATACGAACCTTATAAGTAGCAAGAATGTTTTTCACCATTGCACTTACCTTCACTTTAAGATCTGGACTGAAATATTTCTGAATATAAAGTTGTCCTACAATTTCACCAATTGATCCATCGCAAGCACCTACTGCACGCTTCCAACGAGGACGCATCACTTGCGTTCCATTTAAAATTTTGCCATTGAAATTAAAGCTCTCATTCACAAAATCACTACTCAATTGACCAGCACAACCAGAAATATACTTCCATACCAAATAATTTTTCCAAATTGACAGATCAGTACTTTCATAAATATCTGATAATCCCTTGAAATAATCAAGTTGGTTTACAATAATGGTTTCAGGAACTGGAATTCGATTGGTTTTCATATAAAGTTGCCAATCGATTGAAGGACTCAATGATAATAATTCTGATGTTGACTTCGGATTATATGTTTTTTCCTCATCGCGCATTTCAACTCGAGACATTGAAATATTCGCAATCTTAGTCTCTAATGACAAAATAGATTCAGCAATTTTTTTTGACTCTTCATAACTCAAAAGGTTCAACATATTTTTCATATGTTCAACATACGATTTACGAATAGAAACATTTCGTTCATCATCCTTTAAATAATAATCACGATCAGGTAATCCTAAGCCGCTTTGAGTAAGATAAAGAACATTCTTAGAGCTGTTTTTTAAATCGCGACTAACATAAAATCCAAAAACATTATCAACTCCCTTGGCAGTCATTTCAGCCATACAAATCAACAAATCATTTTTAGAGGTGATATTATTTATTCTATCAATATCGCCCTTAATCATTGAGATTCCTTGAGCATCCGCTTTAGCAGAATCCATTGCAAGATTATAGAAATCACGAAGTTTCTGACGAAGCGTTCCTTTTGCTGCAGACTTATCTTTAGCAACTTCCTCAATTACGGTTCTGATTTTTTTATTGTTTTCATCTGCTAAAACATCAAAACTTCCCCAGCGACTTTGATCAGCAGGAACAGGATTGTTTTTTAACCAAGTGCCACTTGCAAAATGGTAAAAATCATCATTTGGCTTAACAGTCTTATCGATAGCGGCATAATCGATACCTTTCAATGGAGTTGTATCTGCCATAAATGCAGCTGATAAAGCTACACCCAATGCAATACTAACTCCCGCAATCATTTTTAATTTTGACATAATACAATTTTTTTCAGCCCCCAAAGTAATAAAAGAAAAAGAGAACCCTCAAGTATTCGAAAGAAAATGTAAAGGCATTATCAATAATTTAACAGATTAACTTCAAAATAGAAAAATACCCATTCAGCATAATTGCCTTTTAAAAATTAAACGTTTTCAATACATTTACAATTCCAAAACAAATTATAAAACTAATTCATGAAAAAGCTCTTCACAATCGGATTTCTCCTTTTGGTTTACCTACAATCATTTGCTCAATTAAATGTTAGTTTGCGCTCTAAATTACCTTACAATTATGCGCTGTCAAATATTGGTGGATATGTAGATAGCCTTGGAAATGAATATGCCTTAGTTGGGACATTTACAGGATTGTCGATTGTTGATGTAACAGACCCTGTCAATCCTATTGTAAAGTTCAATATCCCTGGAATTAACTCTGATTGGAGAGAAGTTAAAACATGGCAAAATTACGCTTACGTTACTACTGAAGGTTGCTGCGATGGATTGCAAATTTTGAATCTTGGCTATCTTCCAGATTCTGTTCCTTTAAAATACTACAAAGGCGATGGAGCTATCAATAATCAGATTAACACTATTCACGCACTACATATTGATAACGGCTTTTGTTACCTATACGGAAGTGATATTTTTAATGGAGCAGCGCTCATACTTGATTTAGCTGATCCATGGAATCCAACTTATAGAGGAAGAACACCCGGAACATATATCCATGATGGGTATGTACGAAATGATACTTTATATGGCTGTCATATTTACGATGGATATTTTTCTGTGATTGATGTAACGAATAAAGCAAACCCAATATTAGTTACTACTCAAAACACTCCAAGTTTATTTACTCACAACTCATGGCTCAACGATGCAGGAAATGTTTTGTTTACCACAGATGAAGTGAATGATTCTTACCTTGGAGCATACGACATCTCAGATGTAAACAACATTACTGAACTTGGAAGAATACAACTTACTCCCGGATCAGGATCAATTATTCACAATACGCACACGCTTGATGACTTTGAGATCGTCAGTTGGTATAAAGACGGTATTGCCATTGTTGATGTTAGCAGGCCAGAAAACATGATTGTTGTTGGTAGCTATGATACTTATCCGCAAGGATCAGGAGGTGGATTCAACGGATGTTGGGGGGTATATCCTTTCTTACCTTCGGGAAACCTGGTTTGTTCAGATATTGACAACGGGCTATTTGTACTAACGCCTACGTATGTACGAGGTTGTTATTTAGAAGGAATTGTTACTGATTCAATTTCAGGTACGCCAATAAACAATGCAACGATTCAAATTTTAAATACGAACATTAGCAAACAAAGTAAACTTACTGGTGAATACAAAACAGGTACAGCAACTGCAGGTACTTACGACATACAAGTATCAAAAGCTGGTTACATAACTAAAACTATTTACGGGATTAATTTAACTAATGGAACACTAACCAATTTAAACGTACAACTAGTTAGTTTCTCAACTGTAGCTGCAACAGGTACTGTTACAAATGCTGTTACAGGTGCTCCTATTGCTAATGCATCCATTCATTTTTCGAATGCTCAATTCGATATAACAGCTACTACTAATGCTGCAGGGCAATATACTCTAGTAGGGTTTTATCCTGACAACTATTCAATCACTGTTGGTAAGTGGGGCTATCAAACAATTTGTTCCAACTCACAAGTAGATGCAACACCTTTAAGCTTTACGTTGACACCTGGTTATTATGATGATTTCTCATTAGACTTTGGATGGACGATAAGTGGTCCATCACCTAATGCATGGGAGAGATGTATTCCAATTCAGACCAATAGTCAGAATAATATTGCAAACCCTGGAAATGATGTCTTTGGCGATTGCGGTGAGGAATGTTATGTTACTGATAATGGTGGTGGTGGTCCTTGGGACAATGATGTTGATCAAGGTGCGACTATTTTAACATCACCTATTTTTGATTTAAGCAACACAACTTCTGCAACATTGAGTTATAAAAGATGGTTTTATAATGGAGGATTTACCAATGGCGCCCCTGATGATACGATGAGTATTTTCTTAACAAACGGAAGTACGACTGTATTATTAGAACGTACTTACGCGGGGCAGCCTAGTCAAAGTACTTGGTTGAATCAAACATATCAGATTAATAGTTTACTTCCTCTTACTTCAACGATGCGCCTAATTGTAAATATCAGCGATCCAGGTCCGACATTTAATATTGTAGAGGGAGGATTCGACAATTTCGTTATTAGTAACGTAACAAGTTTACCAACCAATGAAAATAATTTAACAACAATAACTGCTCAGCCTAATCCATTTGCTAGCAATACACAGATTACAATTGTAAATAATATAGGAGGCAAAAGCACTCTTGAAGTTTATGATATTTTAGGCAAAGTTGTTGAGCGAAAAGAATTAGAAGGTATTAATTTGAATTTTAATATTGGTGAAGGATTAAATGCAGGGGTGTATACTATCCAATTAAAGAATGCTAATGGCAGCTCAAAGAGTCTGAAATTAGTGAAAGAATAAATTTCTACCAATAGATTTAAAGTCCAGGTAATAATGAAATTACCTGGACTTTTTTATGCCAATCTATCAATCAACAATACGGTTTAATTGGGGACCACATTATTAATTTCATCCCGATATAAATCGGGAGTGTCAATTTGAAAATGTACTTCCCAATGCCTCGGGATTGAGAATTTAATTCTCTATTTCGTGAGTATTAGAAAGACAAGGATTTAACTCAAAAGCATGCAAGGCTTAAATACTATTAAGCAAATACCCTAGCCCTACTTTATAAACTTCTACTTGTTGAAACAATAATCCACTACAATAAATAGTTATCTAATTTGATTGAATATTTGTAGTGATTCGCATTCAGCAATGAGAAAAATATATTTTGTATTCTTTGGACTATGGGCTTCAACCCTTTTCACACCTGCCTTTAGTCAAAATCCTGCCTCTTGTAAGCCTTCTAGCGTAAAAAAATCGATGAAGTTTTATGAAGATGCTGAACGTGCGAATCAATCACGAGAATCATTTGTAAAAATAAAAGAAATTTTACTAAAAGCACTTGAAGAGGATTCTACTAACGGTAACGCGTGGTGGTTATATGGCGATATTTCGCTTCAACATCATAAAGATGCTGAAATGGCTATGGCTTATGAGGCATTAATTCGTTTTTGCCCTGATGCTTCGGCAGATGCCTATTATCATTTAGGCGAATATTATTATAATCAAAAACGATTTAAAGAGTGTATTCGTTTATTTGATGAATATTTGAGTTTTGGCAAAGTAAGAGAAGAATATGCTGCCAATGCTACACTTAATAAAGTGCGAGCTAAATTGATGATGAATCCTGTTCCATTTAATCCAACAGCATTAAAAAGTGTGTCAACGGGAGATCCTGAATACCTCGCCATCATTTCGCCTGATAATGAATTATGTTTTTTTACTCGCAGGTTTGATGAAAACAGAAAAGGTGCAGTCACTGTTAGCAACGTAGAGAAATTTATGGTAGCTGAAAAAAAAGATGGTGCATTCACCAAAGGGGATCCTCTGCCCCTTCCTTTTAATAAGGCTACAAGTGGAAATGAAGGAGGTGCATCCATCAGTGTTGACAATAGAAACCTTTTCTTTACCGTGAATAAAGGTGGCAATTTTGATATCTATACCTGCGAAAATAAAAATGGTACATGGACAGAACCAGTAAGTATTAGTCCTTTAGTAAACGACGCTAAATATTGGGATAGTCAGCCAAGCATTTCACCTAATGGAAAAGCACTTTACTTTGTAAGTTATCGTGATGCAGTTAATAAAACGAGTGATATTTATGTCACACAAAAAATGACTACAGGCTGGTCTGCCCCATCTAAATTACCAAAGTTTATAAATACCGTAGGTAATGAAAAAACACCTTTTATGCATCCCGACAATAGAACATTTTATTTCAGCTCTGATAATTTACCAGGCATGGGGGGCTTTGATATATACATGTGCAAATTAAAAAGTGATGGTACATGGTCAGAACCAATAAATATAGGATACCCCATTAACACCGAAGCAGACGAAGTGGGTTTCTTTGTAAGTACAGATGGAAAGAAAGGTTATTTTGCTTCTAACAGTTTAAAAGGTGTTGGCGGTTATGATATTTATGAATTTGATTTGCCTGAAACAGTAAAACCTGATAAAGTACTATTCTTAAAAGGTGAAATCGAAGGTGACAAATCAGAATTAGCAAATGCTAAAATCGAATTAAAAAATGTCAAGACAAAAGAAACAGTAGAAGTAAAAGTTGATAGTATCACAGGTAAGTATGCATCTGTTGTAGCTTTTGACGATGATTATATTCTTACCGTAAAGAAAGAAGGCCTCGCTTACAACTCACAATATTTTTCGAAAAAAGACACAACACTTAATCAGCCTAAAAAAGTAAACGTAGAAGTAAAAAAGATTGAAGTTGGAAAACCATATCAGTTAAATAATATTTTATTTAGTACAAATTCCAGCGAGTTAAACCAACAGGATAAAGACATCATTGAAGACTTTTCTGAATATTTAAAAATCAATAAATCATTGAAGGTATCGATAGAAGGTCATACCGATAATGCTGGTAATCCGATGGAAAATCAAAAACTTTCAGAAGAAAGAGCCAGTGCTGTATTAGCATATTTAACGCAACAAGGTATTGACAAAAGTCGACTAACTTCAAAAGGATTTGGAGCAACTAAACCGAAAGCCGACAATGATACCGAAGTGAATATGGCAAAGAATCGTAGAACAGAATTTGTAATTATTGGTAAATAATCACAAATCGCCCAACAAGCTTTTTACAATGTTTTTCTTTACGTCGGATAGGCCTTCCGTTAGTACAAGGTAATAACTTACATATGGGGTATTAGTTGCTCTCAATGTAAATCGTTTTATCAAACCACCTCTGGAAATTAAAAGCACTACTTGATCATCAATGTGCACCTCTGAAAGTGCATTGTTCATGTCACCTGTGAAACGAACATCATTGATTGCGACAACTTCATCTCCAACATTTAATCCTGCAGTCCAAGCTGGAGAATTACGCTCTACCGACCCAATTGTATTTTTACCTGATTGTAAATTTATTCCGAGATACACTTTTTCATCATCAGCAAAATTATCTTCCAGCATCAAACCAAAGTCAGCTGCGATTGAATCAAAAGGAATACGTTGCGTATTATACACATAGTTTTTAAAGAAATCTTTCATCTCTACTCCCGTTATTTGACTTACTGCCTGTTGAAACTCTGCATCCGTAAATCCACGATCATATCCTAAAAAGTAAGTCTGATATAAAACCTGCATTACATCATCTAGTGATTTTTTTCCATTTGTTTTTGTTCTGATAATCATATCTAGTGCGGCAGCCACAGCAGACCCTTTGGAATAATAACTAACACTGCTATTATTTGAATTTTCATTCGGACGATAGTATTTTATCCAGGCATCAAAACTCGCTTCGTTAAGAGGCTGTATTGCGGCACCAAGTTGATTATCCGAATATGAAAATGAATTCGCTACTTTCTGCAAAAACTCATCACGTGTATAAAAACCACTACGGAATACAATCAAATCTTCATAATATGCCGTGAACCCTTCTGAAACAAATAATAGATTAGTATAATTCTCATTGTCATAATCAAAAGGACCTAGTGACTTAGGACGCATTCTTTTTACATTCCACAAATGGAAATATTCATGCGCAACAAGCGTTAAAAAATCTTTATAATCATTACCAATATATCCATTTCTTTCTGTTTGAAGAGTAGTTGAGTTTTTATGCTCTAAGCCACCACCGCCATTGATCAAATTGTGAACAATAAACAAATAATTCTTACATGGATGTGGTCCACCAAAAACATTCAGCGACTGTTCTGTAATAACGGCCATGTCCTTTTTCAACTGCTCCTCATTATAGTTTGCCGGTCCGAACATCGCAACATCATGCTTAACACCACATGATTCAAATGAAAAAACTTTATGATTGCCAATTTCAAATGGAGCATCAACAAGTTCATCATAATTATCAGCTGAAAAAGAATTTTCTTCTCCCGTGTTTTTATTTAAAGCAACCGATATTGTCTTCCAATTGTTGGAAGGATTAACTTTAACATTTACCTTTTTAGATAAATACTCTTTTGCAAAAACAAAAACACTTGTTCCGTTTAAATACGCATGCTCTGCATCTATATAACTTGTACGAACAGAAAGTTCATTAGCATATAAATCGTACTCCACTTTTACATCTCCTTTCTCAGCAGAAACAGTCCATATGTTCTTTCTGGTTTTAACCACTTTAAGCGGCTTACCATTTGCATCTGCAGCTCTAAAAGATTCCACATTTTTAGAGAACTCGCGCACCAGATAAGATCCAGGAGCCCAAACTGGGATATGAATTTCTAAATTTCCTCCCTTCCACTTTTTAAATGTTGCCGTTACATGGGCATAATGCGTTTCTGGGTGAGGAAAATCTAATGTATAGTCTTGTGCATTTCCTGCTGAACACAATAATAAAAATCCAAAAACAGATAAAATAATAGTTCTCATTTACTCTTTATTTTGAGCAAAAGTAACTAAATTGTTTGATGAAATTTAAAAAGAATTCGGACGACGTTTGCCATCTTTAAAATAGATGGTTCTTAATTTTTTTTGCGTTAAAAGATATGCAAGCAATACTGAAACTATCGTAGTTATTGCTAGCACTGCAAAAATACGATATGGGTGATCTGGCAAATACCGTTCGCTAACAATCAAAATTACTATCTGTAATGGAGCAATCATCATAAGATACCTGCCAAATGTCACATTACCATCATGCCAGGTCTCTTCGCTACGCATAGACACATTTGTTTTAAAGCCAAATCCACCGTACTCACTAGGACGTTGATTTAGTTTAACACCAATAGTAAAAATCACCATAACGATGAATGAACAGGCAAGAAGTAAAAGATTCATAAAAAAAATCGAAAAGGTTTATTTAAATTGTCGTTGTAATTGTTCAGGGGTCATAAATTCATAATCAGAAGGAATCTCAAATTTCTTTTTTGAAACCCTCTCTTCGGAAACTTTACTGGCAGTCATTATCATCGACATACCATTCAAATCGGCTGTGTATTCTAGAGGTGCGCCTTTCAGATTTTCGAAATTGCCACCCCAGCTACCTCCACCTGTAATATCTTCAGCGCACCACACTGTCATTTTGGTGTTTTCATCAAAAATCAACGTTGCTTTCTTACAATCATGACCTGCGATTTTCTTTACCTCATCAGAGTAAGAAATTGTTGGCGTCTTAGTTTTCATGGATTGATTATCACGTGGATTCATGGCAATTTTTTTACCCATAATATCCAATAAAAGAGTCATCTGATCTTTTACACAAATAGTAACCATCTTCATTCCCATAATTCCGTCACTTTCTGTGCGACAATTATTGTTTGAAAAATAGCATGTACTTTCCGATGGCAGCATTGCTTTTTGATCCGCGGGAATATCAACACTGGGATAATTAATTTTATAGATAATCTTACCTTGTTTGATTTGAGCCAAAATCGGCTGAAAACTTATGGATAAGAAAAATAGTATTGTAAAAAGTTTTGTTTTCATTAGTATAGAAACGCAAATTTAGCAAACTAATTACTAATTACACAAATTCGTAGATTTGTATCTGATTAAAACGCTAAAAAAATATGAAAAACACATTGATTGCAATTGTTATTTTGATTTGCAATGCTTCTCCGGGCTACTCTCAAAAAGGATTTTTGAAGCTTGAAGATATATGGGCAAGTCGGAAATTAACTGCTAAAACCGTTAGTGGATTCAATTCGATGAATAATGGTGAACATTATTCTAAATCAGTGTATACACCTATCTTTAAAATTGAGAAATATAATTTTAAAGATGGAAAAGCCATTGAAACAATTCTAACTAAAAACGATTTAGCTTTTAAAGGTGATACTATTTCAATAGATAGTTATGAGTTTAGTGCTGATGAAAACCTGATTTTAATTTCAACAAATACAGAAGCGATTTATCGTCATTCAAGCAAATCGAATTATTTTGTTTTTAATCGTATAACTAAACAACTTACTAAAATCGAGACAAATGAGAAAGTAATGTATTGTCAATTTTCACCTGACAATAAACAATTAGCTTATGTGAAAGAAAACAATCTTTACCTATATGACTTAGCGACAAAAACAGAAACCGCAATCACAACGGATGGAAAAAAGAATTCCATCATTAATGGCGCAACTGATTGGGTATACGAAGAAGAGTTCAGCATGGATGTGGCATTTGCATGGTCACCTGACGGAAAGAAAATCGCCTATTATAAATTTGATGAATCGAATGTTAAAGAGTTCAACTTGACTTACTACGGCGATCTTTATCCGAAAGAAGAAAAGTATAAATATCCGAAGGCAGGAGAAGAAAATTCGAAAGTTGAAATTTATGCATACGATGTAAGCAGCAAACAAAACACATTGTTGAATACTGGAAAAGACAGAGAGTATATCCCGAGAATTAAATGGATTAATAATGCTGGCATTCTCAGTGTTCAAACTTTAAACAGACATCAAAATCATTTAGAGCTGTTATTTATTAATGTTAATGATAACACTTCAAATTGTGTAATTAAAGAAGATAACAACTCATTTATTGAAATTACAGATGACTTAACTTTTCTTGAAAACGGTAAACAGTTTATTTGGACATCCACACGAGATGGCTATAATCATATTTATCTTTATAATGTTGATGGAAAACTTGTTAAACAAATCACCAAAGGTAATTTTGAAATTTCAACTTACTATGGATTTGATGAAAGTAAAAAAACATTCTATTATTTATCAACTGAATTAAGTCCTACCGAACGTTACGTATATTCTATTACGTTAGATGGCAAGAAAACAAATTTAACGCCTGAAAAAGGAACACACGCGGCTTCGTTTAGTAATGGGTTTAAATATTTTATTGACACCTACTCCTCTTACGGAAAACCTTACACCTGCTCATTAATAAATAATACAGGTAAACAAATACGAGTATTAGAAGATAATCGTGATTTAAAGGCAGCTTTGCAAGAATATCGTTTAGGTAAAATAAAAGAATTTACTTTTAAAAATAAAGCTGGGTTAGACTTTTATGGTTGGATGATTTATCCTCCTGATTTTGATTCTACTTTAAAGTATCCTGTATTAATTAATGTTTACGGTGGTCCAGGTGTACAGACAGTAACAAATGACTGGGATGGCGGAAATTACTTATGGCATCAAATGTTAGCTCAACGTGGGTATATTATAGCGAGTATAGAAAATAGAGGTACTCCAGGGCGTGGTTTAGAATGGGCAAATTGTATTCACAAAGATTTGGGGAAACTAGAAGTCGATGATCAAGTTATTGGCTCCAACTATATCAAGAGTTTACCATATGTAGAAAATAGTCGTATGGGAATATGGGGATGGAGCTTTGGTGGATATATGACATCCTTATTAATGACGAAAGTTCATACTCAATTTAAAGCGGGTATTGCAGTTGCTCCAGTTACCAACTGGCGTTACTACGATAATGTTTATACAGAACGTTACCTTCAAACACCACAGGAAAATCCACAAGGCTATGATAAAAACTCTCCTACAACTTACGCGAAGGATTTAAAAGGTAAGTTGCTATTGGTACATGGATCTGCGGATGATAATGTACACATGCAGAACTCTATGGACTTTATCAATGCACTTGTAAAAAATAATAAGCAATTCGATTTATTTATTTACCCTAATAAAAATCATGGTATTTATGGTGATAATGCAAGGTTGCACCTCTACACTAAAATGACCGACTTCCTCATCAATAATTTATAACAAAAAAATCCCCGAGAGATCTCGGGGATTTTTTATAATTAACCTTTATCAAAATTTCCCTCGAAGAGAAATAATAAAGTTACGCCCGGCAGCATTCATTCCGCTTGCAAAGACACGATACTGCGTATCCAACATATTTTCGACTGCGAAATTTAAATCAATGTTCTTTTGTATTTTATAAGATGCGCTGATATTAAAGGTAATCCATGCAGGCATACCTACAGCTGTAGCATATTGCTCATTATCCTCGCCATTTAATAAATAATCCTTTAGCTTTTTCGATGCATTATAATTAGTGTAAAAGATAGCCTTAAACTTTTCTCTTTTATAATTTAATGCAACACGAGACATAAATGGAGGAATGTGATCCAATGGTACGTTAACTGAATCTGTTTTTGTTCGTCCATAGGTATAATTAAGTCCACATTGCAAATTAAAGTAATCACTCAAATCTGTCGCAATGTTTGAGCTTGCCCCATAAATAAATCCTTGTTGTTTATTTTGATTAGCCAAAACCTGACTTAAATTACCATCATACACAATTGAATCTTGTCCATTGAAAGTAAATTTATCAACCACCGTAATATCTTTAATGGAAGTATAATAAACATAATTCTCCCAGGAAGTTTTACTTCCTAAGAATTGCGTGTAGCCAATTTCATAATTAATGGTTTGCTCTGGCTTCAATTCTTTATTAGGCACAATGACATTTCCTTCAGATGATCCAAAGATTTTCGATAAGTCATCAACGTTAGGAACCCTAAAGCCAGTAGCAATTGTAAAACTCAATTTAGTTGATTTAGTTGGCCTATGAATAATTCCAACGGAAGCTGAATAAACAGGAGTTGCTTGCTCAATGCTGGTATACGGCAAACTAAATAACAACGCTGTATCAACCAATGTGGACTTTAAAGCAGAATAACCTAATCGTAATCCTTCAGAAATATTTGTTTTGTCAGAAAGTTTATAATTATGCGATACATACAATCCAAAATAATTCATTGTATTATCACCATCTGGATAACGAGTATCTAACGGTGAGGATATTCCGCTAATTATGTTAGATTTATAGGCAGTAGATTTCAAAGAATTAAATTGTCCATCTACCCCCACCAACAATTTGCCTTTCTCGTTTTCATGCTGTGCATAAATATCATAGCCAAGTATATTCACATTCTCAATACGGTTATTGAGTGTGACACTTTTATAACTTCTGTTATGACGACTTTCTTGTAACGACTGATAGCTAAATCCTACATGAAAATTTTGCATCCAACGAGAGTTATTGTAACTATTCAAACTATAGGCAGCCATTAACCTGGTTTGTGGACCGTAGTACCATTCTGCATATTTCAATAAGCCACTCGAACCTATATCGGTTAATCGATCATAGCGAGGAACATCGTTAGTTGTTGAATACTGAAAATTCAATTCATGCTTTGTAAAATTACTCGACTTAAAAGAAAACTTCTGTATAACATCAAGCTGATTGTAGGCAGTACCTACTTGCAAAAAACGATTTTCATTTTGCATTATGGAGTCAATTCCATTTATCGATTCAACATAGTAAGGTCTTTCTCCATAGTTACCATCATAAAACGGATTCTTATTTTTCCCACCTTGCAAATCTCCGAATTGACTTATAGAAAAAGAGGTCAATGATGCAAACTTTGATGAGCCTAAATTCAAGTCAACATGATTTATTATTCCGCTATTTGCACTTGAATATTTAGATAAAAAAGAAACATGCGTTTCATTCTTTGTACTTGATGAAAACATTGGCGTCTTTGTATGAAGATGAATCACACCTCCAAGCGCATCACTTCCATAAATAGTAGATGATGGCCCATAGAGTATTTCTACACGATCAAGAAGATTAACATCTGTTTTAATTATGTCTTGTAAATGTCCGGCACGATAAATCAGATTATTCATTCTAACGCCATCAATCACTAATAATATTCTCGAGGCTTCAAACCCTCGCAATGTTGGACTACCACCACCCTGCTGGCTCATCTGAACTTGCAGACCTTGTTTAGCTAGTAAATCCGCTGAATTAGTCGGGTTCACCGACTCGATTTTTTCTTTGTTGATTACCGTTACTTCTTGTGAAACATTCTTTAATTTTTCAGATGCTTTATTAACGGTAATAATTACTTCATTTAAATCAATATTTTTTCGTGTACTATCTGTTTGGCCGTAACTATAGGCATACGACATTAGCAATAGCATAACACATGCTATTTTATAAGTTTTCATTTTTATAATTGTTAAATATAACTAATAGATTTACCTGGAAATAAAATACACGTTTGGAGGAGGTGTAACAGGTATTCTACAAATATTCAAGACATTCAATAAAAGCTCTTTATCGAGTTGAATTTCTAATAAATCAAAAAATCTAAAAGTGAAATTTTTAATTAGTATTGCAGGATTAAAAAATGTCTTTAAAATCAACTTTGGTAAAGACGACTTACTTGCATCTGAAGAATCAAACCAATTTATTGTCTTCTGTAAAAACGCTTCTTCTTGAGTATCACGAAACACTTTGACAATTACGATTTCATCATAAAAATCAGTTGAAATTATATCATAAAGCTGTCCGTTAATGAACAGCTCATGCTCTTCAAACTTTGCTAGTTGAAATTCCAAATTTGATAGTTGTAAAAAAGTAAAATTCTGCTCATTATTAGATTCAATAATTTTAAAGGCAGATTGTTTAAATGCGTAGCGTTGTGAAAAATACATAGCGCTCATACCAAAAAGTTGTAATATGAATACGACTAATAAAATATTTGCTGTGAATTTCTTTGTCACCACTATGTTTTGAAATGCTAAAATAGTTCAATTTGTAAATAAAACTAATTTTGCATGCATGAATGTAGCAACATTACTTTTAGGCTGTAACATTGGAAGTTGTGAAAGCACCTTCGTTGACACATTAAATTCTTTTGAAAAAAACTGCGGAAAAGTTCTTAGCAAATCATCTCTTTATCGAACCGCACCTTGGGGATATTCAGACCAAAATGATTTTTTGAATCAAGTTGTAATCATTGAAACAGCATTGCAACCTTCTGAATTACTAAAACAAACCTGTGAAATTGAATCTGAACTGGGCAGAACGAGGATGATTGAAAATGGTCCTCGCACAATTGACATTGACATTTTGTTTTACAATGATTTAGAAGTTATCACCAATGACCTTATAATTCCTCATCCTCGATTACATTTGCGGAAATTTACATTAATTCCCCTAAACGAAATAATTCCTAACTACACGCATCCCTCTTTGAAAAAAACAATTTCAGAGCTTTTATTGGAATGTGAAGATCAACTTAACGTGTACAAGAAGGAAAATTAACAATATGAAATCGTCGCTACCCTATTCATACATAGCAGTTGAAGGAAATATTGGAGCTGGAAAGACCTCTCTTGCCAAGATATTTTCTGGTATTTACAATACCGATTTGGTTTTAGAAGAATTTGCAGACAATACCTTCCTTCCCCAATTTTACGAAAACCCAGAGCGCTTTGCATTTCCTCTAGAAATGTCATTCTTAGCGGAACGCTACCAACAACTAAAAGCACGACAGGAATCAGCCGCAAAAAACAATAAAGTGCTTATTTCCGACTATCTTTTTGAAAAATCAATGTTTTTTGCCAATGTGAACTTAAAAGGGAATGAATTGGATTTATTCAGAAAATTTTTTGAGCTAATAAACAAAAATCTTCGTCAGCCAGATTTGATTTTATACCTGAATAAATCGACAGAAGAGCTTCAAAAAAACATCTCAAAAAGAGGGAGGACTTACGAGCAGAATATTCCATCAGAATACCTCGATAACATTTCAAAACAATATCATCAGCATTTAGCAGACTATCCCTCTATTCCTGTATTATTTGTTGAAAGTGATAATATTGATTTTATTGAAAACTCCTCTGATTTACGTTTTTTATTGGAGCTTATCCAAAATCAGAATAATATTGGGCTACATAAAATTCAAAAAACACTCTAATTGAGATTGTTACCTACTAATTAAATTATTTTTTTGCGTCTATTTGTATTTGTTTTTTAATTATTATTGCATCAATAATCAAAAAACCATAAACAACAATGAAAACTAAGCATTTACTACTAGCATTTTGCTTATTCATTACCGCTACTACTTACGCTCAAACTTCTACGGGCGGAGGCCTTCCCAATAAGAAAGATTTCGATCGCTTGTCGGTTGGATTAAAACTAGGTCTTACTCACTTAAATGGAGATTTACTTAGCGGTCCACAAAATAACTCCAGAATGCTGGACGAATTAAACTTTAATTTAGGCTATGGTCTAATGGTAAACTACCAATTAAGCCATTCAATTGGTTTAAGAGCAAGCGGTATGTTATCTAAGTTTGAAGCCTATGACAAAGAATTTTTGTATAATGCTAATGGATTATGGTTAGCGGCCAACCCTGCTAATCCCAACACCTCCACGTACAAATTCGGACTTTTCCCTGATAAGTATGAAAGTAACATGTATGAGGCTGCGTTAGAAATGACTTATAATTTTGGAAATATCAGTTTCTTGAACAGAAATAAAAACTTCCACATGGTTGCTACTTTAGGTGCTGGTGTTTTCCATTTCGATGGTGATGTAACATTAGATGGCACTTCAGACGTAATTGTGGGTTCAGGTGCTTCTGCTGACACAGTAAAATCAGGTTCTGTTTTAAGAACTTCGGGAAGTACAAGTGAATTAATGATTCCTTTCTCATTAGGATTCAAATACAAAATCGGTAAAGTTGATTTAGGATTAGCAATGGAATACCGTAAAACATTCACGGACAATGTTGATGCTACTACGAAGACTTTCTCTGAGTACGATAGTTATTACATGCTTAACGCAGGAGTTAGCTACACATTAGGAAAGAAAAGTAAACCAATGGAATGGGTTAATCCTATGGAAGTTGTTTACAATGACATCGCTGACTTAAAAGAGAAGGTAAATATCCTTTCAGGAGATAAAGATAAAGATGGAGTTTCTGATTTATTTGACAAAGACAATGCTACACCAGAAGGCACTAAGGTTTATGGTGATGGTACAACTGTAGATACAGATGGTGATGGCGTTGCTGATTCAAAAGACGCAGATCCATATACTGCTAAAGGTGCTAAAGTAGATGCTAACGGTCAGGAAGTAGATACTGATGGTGACGGTGTTGCTGATTCTAAAGATTTAGAGCCTGGAACAGAAGGTGGCTCATTAGTAAACTTCCAAGGAATTACAATCGCTAAACCAGGTGAACATGGTAAAGATGGTATCAACGGGTCAAATGGCGTTGGATATATGCCTTCTATCTTCTTCGATTTAGGATCTGCAACTGTAAAATCAGTTTATAACGATCGTATCTTTGTAATCGCTAAAATGATGAAAACAAATCCTTCTGTTAAAATCACAATTACTGGAAACTGTGATATTACAGGAAGCGACAACGAAAATCAACGTTTAGGTAATCGTCGTGCAGAAAATGTAAAAGAAATATTAGTGAAGAGTTTTGGTATTGATGGCTCAAGAATCTCAACTGAAACCAAAGGCTCTACAGACCCTATTGCAGTGAAGTTAAACTCAATGAATAGAAGAGTAGATTTCTCGGTTAAATAACCTTAAAGTAAATAATTAATAAAGGGTCGCTCCATTCAGAGCGGCCCTTTTTGTTTGAAGCCTGTTGAATTATTTGGTAGTTTGCTGAATATTAATACATTTGTTAAACCAAACTATTAATCATGAGCAAGATTTCTTTTTTTTATGACAAAGATGCTGTTTGCAAAGTAAGCCTTAAAGCTCTTGAAAGAAGGAATTTTATCGTTGATGAATTTGATAAATCAACAGGTAGAATCATTGCTACTTCAAAGAAGCAATTTCTAAAACCTGAAATCAGAATTGAAATTCAAGTTGACAATATCAACGAAAATCAAACCTCTATTAAAATAAAGTCCGAATTAAAAAAGAATTGGTTCCTTAACAAGGATATTAAAAACAAAGAAGAGCAAAAGCTGATTAATACACTTTACAAGTGCTTTGATTCTATTTAATCAATAAATCTTTTAATCGATTTGATACAAACTAAACGAGTTTGTTCCTGACTTAAATATAAACTCTAGGTTAGAAGAAGATATATCTTTAGCAGAAGTATAACCTAGAATAGGAAACCCCTTACAAACTCTTCCTAATCCATCTATCAGATAAAAGTTGTTGGTTTCTGCATCTCGATATGAAATATATACATCATCGTAATCCATTAACAATGTCAAATCTTTAACAACAACATTTGATGGTAATCTAGATCCTGATTTTTCAGTCCCATCTGAATTAAAAATATGAATAGAATCTCCGTCGCAACCAGCAAAATAAGTCTTATTGTTTTTTCTGGCTAATACCACGTCTTTGATCGATTCATTTTCTGATTTAAAATAAGTAACTGATCCACCCGACCCTTTAGCATTCTTTAAAATCCCACCACTAGTTTCCCACACGAATAAAGAAGAAGTATCCTTTGCAGCAAAAATCCTGTTAGAAGTAGGCTTGCCAATGGTTTCGTCAAGTCTGAACTTTTTCTCACCCAACGGAGTGATAAAATAACAAATACCTGCAACATCCACTACGGTTATATATCGCTTATTACCATATACTGATAACATTGGAGGTATTTTCACTGTAGATGTTAGCGTTACCGTTTGATAGTTAATTAAAGGAATACCAGATAGCTCATAGCCATATACAGCCATATTACGACAACAAATAAATAGCTGAGCTGAGGTATTATAATTTAGTTGAAATACTCCTATACCAGTTGTGGCTGTATCAGGAAGTTGAATAGGATAATTACCAACGTTATCTCCTAATGAATCCAACATATAAATTTTTGAAAGTGTATTAAACACATATTGTACACTTCCATTATTGTAAAAATCAACTGTTTTAATCTCACCCTTAATTTCACTGTCAAGCGACTTTTTCCATTTCAATGCTCCATCCTTTCCTACAGCAGATAAGGCAAGATTAGCATCTTGAACAAAGAACATATCATGATCAGCTTTTGGTGCAAAAGGACCAGCAATAATGGTTGTATCGCACTTATAATCCCATATTGCATGTGGCCCTTGAGAAACATTATTAAAGTAGCTTAAACAACCTGTTGTATTAAACACTCCATTTGATGAACCAATATTTAAAGCTAGTCCATTCCAACCTTTAACTTTATTACCATATTGAGTTAACCAATCAAGCCAACCAGGTGCAGCAATTGACTTGAAAATTTTTTCCGACTGAGGAAATCCTGCATAAAAATATAAATTACCAAAAGGATGTACTGTATTGGTAATAGCCTTGAATCTATTCTGGTCTACTAGCAAATTTTTATTTTTATTATCGTTGATAAAACCTCTCAATGCGGCTACTTGATTTGACGCAACAAAGTAGTTGTTAATGATACAATAATAACTTCCATTTAATTTACTGAAAAGCGGACCTAAAACAGAAGGTATCAAATCGTTCTTTTTCAATTTTCTGATAGCAATACCATTATAGCTTTCTTCCAAAGGTTTACTACCAGTTCCCATCTCAGAAACTTCAAGCATTTTCTTCTGACAAAGCGTTACATTATTTACAGCTACAGCAGCAAAATAATTATTATCGCTATTGTTTGAAACAGGTTCTGTAACGATTAATGAAATTTCATTCCCGATCCAATCTTGGAAGTAAATTTTATTCTTTTCAGAACTAGTATTACCATTATTTTCTTGAAGATATTCGGCGAAATCATCTAGCCAAACTGAAGGACTACTAATTCCCCAAGCAACAACCGCAGCTGTTCTGGAAGGAAGAATTTTAAACACGTTTAACGGTACACTTTTCTGATCTTTAAACAGCGATAAAAACTGATTAGAACCATCCACTAAAGTAGTTCCTTGAAAAGTAATGCAATCAGACTTTATATTCAGTTTTGCTATAGACCACTCACCTACTCTTTGCAAGGGTTCTAATTTTAATCCTGATATTGTATTTAATTGTGTTAAAACCCATTTATGAAATCCGTTGTAGTGTATACCAATAACAAGGTTCTTTTTATTCGTATCAACAAAACTCATCAGTTTAACTGCTGGAGAAGAGCTCTTAATGTACTTCTGCTGTCTTAATGCATCTTCTACAAGATAGGGAGTAAAACTTCCAATAAAAACTCCTTTTGAAACTGACCATGTAAACATGCGTGCACTATCTAATCTAACCTCGCGTATTTCTGTTCCGTTATAATTCCGGGTTTGTTTTTTTACCTTTTTTCCAAGGATGCCCATTACTAACTGATCAGCTTCTCCATCAGGATTCGCATTATTTAGACGCAAATAGTAAATCTCACTAAATGTATTCGGACCTGTAACGTGTCCTGAAACAACTAATGGATATGTTTTGAATATTGACCTTAGCGCTTGATTTTTAACAACAGCGGAGTCTAAAGAAATTAACGACTTATACCAATCATCAAGTACAGCAATTGAATCATGATTATTAAAAAAACCAGTATTGGCTAATCGCTTTAAGTCGCCAGTAGTAGGATCTACCGAAATAACCCAGGCTACATCTGAGGGAATTGCCTCGTAAAGACTTGTTGATTCATTTCGATAGTACTGATAGTAGATAAAGACTCCTGCTACAGCTACAAGTATAACAACAGAAATTATCGACGATAAAAGTACTTTCTTCATTTATCAGGTTGGTTAGTCAAAAGTACCATTCATTTAACGAGGTTACTAACTACCCGCCTATCCACTTATTTACACTACAATGTTAATATGTATAATGTATAATATTTTTATATTTTACTTGTTTTATTATTTATTTTATGAATGAATTAATTTATTATTATTTGAATATGTACACTATATATTAAATACAAAACCTGAAACAAATCGCACCATCGACATTTGAGAGTTATATTCTTTAGGCTCATATGCTGGAAGTAAAACTTGCGATTCAAATGAAATATTTTTCCATATTATCTGTAAGCCTGAACCGCAAGAGATCAACTTCATTGAAGTGTCTTTTTGCCAATTCTTTCCTATTTGTATTCCACGAGTATGTTCATAGGCTGTATTAATTGATATGGCGACTAACAATTCATCGTTCACTTTAATTTTTCTAAACAACGATGCACTTGCACTTGCAATTGGACCAATCCTTTCATTAAAGAGATTGTAATTATTAATACGGAAGAGGCTATTAACTGTTAAACCCCAACGTTTATAGCCTAGCATGATATTACCTAGAACTAAGTAGTCTAACGAACCTGTTCCCGCCTGATTATACAAGCTTATCCTTTGACCTTTATTATTGAGATTATTATTTTTCCCTGAAGGAAGCTTGAAACCAAATCCAGCCGAAAACCGATAATTTAATTGCGTTTTTTTGTGCGAGTTAGACCAATAACGATTGGCAAAAAAAGACATATCACCTATACCACTTATGGACTCCACTTCATCGCCTACACTTTCTTTATTTTGCGTGTACGGCAAATTAATAATCAAGTCCCATTTTTTATGAAACATCAACCGCCCTCTTAATTCAGCCACTCTGAAAACTTCATAAGAAGGGACACCGGCAACAGCATCTGACGAATGCTCCGTACGAAGTAATCCACCATCTGGAAACCAGTTATTACCATTAAAATATTCGTTTTTAAAAGCTCTGTAACGGTAAAACAATGACACAGAGTGCTTGTTTTCATTTGGCAAAATACCAACCATCCCACCGCATACATCACAAGCGATGGAACCAACAGATGTCAAGAATAACAAACCCAACATCAAATTATATTTTTTCATTTTTACTTTTCGCTAAATCGTTTATCGTTTAGGAAAGTAGGATCTGTAAGTGTATTTAAGAAAAGTATTAATTGTTGTTTTTCCGCATCAGTAATCGACATATTACCACCCGATAATAAAGGATCAATTGTACTACTTTGAATTACCCCAGACCTATAATGATCTATTACCTTGCTTAATGAATTTAATCTACCATCGTGCATATATGGGTATGAGACCGCAATATTTCTCAATGATGGTACTTTAAACTTGCCTGAATCACTTGGTTGAAGTGTAATTCGTGCTCGCCCTGGATCTGCAGCAAAATGCAAATCAAGTCCGTTATTACGATAACTCAAATCAGTCATTAATGGTTCTTTATGACAACTTTCACATTTTGATTTGAATAACATATATCCGTTTTGCTCATCAACTGTGAAGGTAGCTGACCCAGCTTTTACCTTATCGTATTTTGAATTAGCAGAGATTAAGGAGGACATAAACTGAGCTAATGCTCTTGTCATGGCTTGAGTGGTGATTGAATCGCTACCAAAAGCCTTTTTAAACATTGCAGGATAATATGATGACCGTTTGAGTTTAAATATGACATTAGCTACGCTTTCATCCATCTCAACAGGATTTGTAATTGGAGCAATCGGCTGTACTTCTATATGATTTGAACCACCATCCCAAAAGAAGTTAGAATGCCAAGCAAGATTAAATAAAGGGGGAGCGTTTCGAGTTCCCTCCAAATCATTAATGCCATGACTAAGCTTATGATCTAAATGTGCGAAGGCAGCAAATTGCTGGTGACAACTGCCACAAGAAATAGTGCTATCTAAAGATAAAATTGGATCATAGAACAATTTCTTTCCAAGACTGAATCCATAATAGGTGACAGGATTATTCGCTAACTGACCAGAGGTAGCTGGGAATCCTTCAGGCTGATAAAACAATGGTTGAGTTACTGGAGGGTCAACATCGGGTACACAAGAATGTACTATCACGACCATTGATAGCAATAACAACAATTTATATTTCAGATTTACTTTCATTTATAAAAAACCTGCGGATATTTATTTAACATCCGCAGGTTTAATTTTGTTTTTAAAGTGGATCATTATGAATATGGTCAAACGAGAACATATCCGCATAATTAGTTGCAATATTAGAAGAAGCAGCACCAACACTCATAATAGTAGATTGAGTTGCAATTGAAATATTGTTTGGATTTTTAAAGATTTCTAAAACATCTGTTGTGATGTGAATTTCAGCCTCACGCTTACCACCATCAACTATTACAACTGAAGGGGTAAAGTCAAGAGAAACGGTTCTTTGACCTCTGTTTACTCCAGAATATCCACCAATATGGTATACAAAAGAATTGTTCGATGATGCAGATGATTGTCCTTCTAACTTCATGAAAATATATCCGCTTGACCAACTCCAAAACATTCCATTAGCTGGATCTAAAGCACCTGTTTGAGCTCCAGAAACATTACGAGCGCTATCAACACCTATCATGTATTCGACACCAGTATACTTACCTCCTGGAATGTCAGTCAACTCTGCTAATAATGAATTCGTATCATTCGCATTGATTAAAAAATATGAATTGGGAACTTCATATTTACTTCCATCTTCTTTAATAAGTTTAACATTGGAAATATAATATCTAAAGTTGGTTACAGAGAATGTCTCTCCAGAAGCATTCACATAGTTTGTGGCTCCTGTTGGATCCAAGAAAACACTACCTGCAATATTTTCAAAATTAAGCTCCACATCACCTGAATTGTATGTAGTAGGTCCGTTATTAGTTGATGGTGTTGTTTCATCATCATTGCATGAAGAAACTGCGATTGCAACAAATGCAATCATGAACAAAGAATATAATTTATTTTTCATTTGATTGTTTTTTTTATTGATTATTAAAGGGAATTAAAAGTTTAAAAAAATATCATTTATACCCAAGGCGGCTGATACTCCCTATTTAAAAAACCAATGCTCAAAGGAATCATTTCAAGATCATTTAACCTTTGAATAAAAAAGAAATAAAACTTTAAATCAATTAATTCTAATGTAGTGGAAGCAATCTCTGTCTTTAAATCATTGATTGCATTTGAAGGTTCACGCTTTTCATCCTGCTTCATTTGCTTTGTCAAATGACAATAACCTCTACAGCAATTATCTTTTGTATCCTTTTTTTCACAAATATTATTGGCAATATAGTCTCGACTAACAAAAAAATCCAGCAACAACAAAGTCTTACTAGCGCCCGATAAAAAAACGGCGAAAGTGAGTGTTACAATAAGGATTCTTTTGATTAAATGCATATGCTTTGGATTACAAATATATCATTAACGCAGTACTAATTACAATATTCCAAAAAAAATGTTTTTATGACATTTATCAAACAATTCTAATTAACACGAATGAACGAAAACATGTCCTTATAATTGTCGGCAATGATTGGAGGTAAATGACCAGGCGACGCAACAACTGGTGAGTCTGAAATGCTCCAATCACTTGGATTTTTAAAGAATTCCTGCACATCTGTTTTGATTTGAACCTTGGTATTTACAGACTTATTCACATCGATTGTTTGGCCATTAAAATAAACAGTTGACCATCTTAATGAGTTAGTGCCGTCGTAATCATGATAGCCACTAATATGATATTGAAACAGACTATCGGTTCCTGCCGTAGGACAGCGGCCTTCCATTTTAACAAAAATATACCCTGTTGTCCAACTCCAAACCATCCCGTTACTCGGATCAAGTGCACCACCTTGCACTCCCTTGGCAAGCGTTGCACTATCCACTCCAATCATAAATTCCATTCCTATATATTTTCCCGCTGCAACATTGTTAAGCTTATTCAATAATGAAAGCGGCTTTTCAGCATCAACCAACCAATATGTCTCAGGAAGATAATACCTTGAACTATCTTGCTTAATTAATCGAATATTGGTGATATAATACTTGAAGACATTCACCGAAAACTCTTCACCTAATGAGTTAATGTAATTAGTGTTGCCGGTAATATCTAAATCCTGATTATCTACCTTGTTTAGAAATTCAACATTGAGCGTTCCAGGAAGATTCGCATTTCCATTAGAATCCGGTGTTTCATCTTTATCACATGAAACAAATAAAGCTACAAACAGAGCCACAAATCCGTAAATTAATTTCTTTTTCATTTTCTATCTTATTAAAGTAAAAATACCTCTTTTTCTGATACTATCAGCATTATCAAATTTATAACGCACAGTATATCCGTAAACCCCAATTTGCGAGGGTAAACCCTCTACCATTCCATCCCACCCTTTTGAAATATCCTTCGTATCGAATACAATTTGTCCCATTCGATTAAATATGATAAGATGATATTCATTAACATCATTTCCGTACCCCAAGAATAAATCATTAACTCCGTCCTCATCTGGTGTAAATGCAGAAGGAAACCAAATATTATTTCCACAACCTACTACAATTTGAACTGAATCACTCGCAGCACATCCCACCGCATTTTCTACAAATACCGAATAATAACCTGAATCTGAAACAATGATAAATGATGTTGTATCGCCCGTACTCCATACATATTTTTCAAAATTTCCTGCATTCAATTTAACGACGTCACCAGGACAAACTTTTATCAATCCTCCAATATTAACTTTAGGATCTGCATCGGGACCAACACCAATTATAAATGGAACTGTTGATTCACATACACCTGTTGCACCAATAAGAGTTACATAATATTGTCCGGGCGACAAACTATCGATACTACTTCCTGAACTTCCCGACGGCAACCACTTAATAATTGGATTACTAACCAAACTAACGGTCACCATAGCCGTACCATTTGAATCGTCAAGACAAGTTACATCCGAGGTAGAAACAACTAATTCCGGTATTATTACTTGTTTGTTTATCACACGTGTACCGATACAAGGATATGTTAATGTCAAGCTTACATCATAACTACCCGGTGCTGAAAAGCCATGAGAAACAGAAACACCTGTACCTGTATTGCTGGATGAATTTACGTCATCAAAATTCCATGCGTAAGAAGCAGGACAATCTGTTGATGTTGCAGCAAAGTCTACGGTATTATTTCCAGTACAATTAAATTGAAAATCATAAACTGGCTCTAGAATTTCACCAACAAAAAAATCATCGAATGCAATTCCGTCGTAATTATTACATGTGGTGCCAGAACCAAATATAAATCGGAATTTAACAGTAGAATTCCCTCCTAAAAACCCAACACAATGAGAGGCTTCAACCCACTGACCACTTCCATTACCACCGAGGCATCCACCTGAACTATTTTGCAAATTACCCGACCAACCATGAGTTGGTGATGCGAGTCCTCCAAGATTAGTAATATTTGAGCTATTGAACCAGTTCTTATTGTAGCAATTGGATGGATCATTGGCATTTCCAACATTTGACCAAGTCTGACCATTGTTTATTGAAAACTGAAAACTACCACCATCGTATTGCCTCTCTGTATCCCAGAAAATTGAAAATTTAATTATAGGGTTAGTCAAAGAAGTAAAATCAAAACAAGGACTCTCAACATATGATTTTTGTCCTCCGTTATAAGAATTACCGGACAAATTACCACTTATCCAACACTTACTTCCTGATGATGCTGAGTTTATAGTTGCTTTGGTTGGCGTACCCCAAGCCCAATCACTGTTTGAACCACCTACGATCCAACCTCCATTCGAAGATTCAAAGTCCTGATTATAGGGAAAAGCCGATATACACTGACTATAAGCATCAGAAAAAAAAGTCACTATAAGTAACACCATTAAAAATGATCTCCTTGAAAGTGATATTTTCATTTCCAGCATATGGCAAATTTACAACATTCTTAAACGCCATTTATTAAAGGGAAAATCCTTATAAGTTTTTTTTACAATCCTATGAATATCAGAATAAGTGTTTATTTTTACACAAAACCTAAAAAATCTTTCTATGAAAAAACTATTACAATTCTTACTGGTATTATCGTTACCGGCATTAAGCTTTCATGGAGCTATGGCGCAACGCTATTTGTCGCCAATATTTCCATCTGCATCTGTTACTCCTGATGTTGTTTATGCTAACAATATTCAGGTATTAACTGGTACTCCTACAGCTGTTGATCTTAAAACAGATATTTATCAACCGGCTGGAGCAGTTGATCCATTATCACAACGTCCATTAGTCATTATTTTACATACAGGTAGTTTCTTACCTCCAGTAATTAACGGATCTCCAAACGGTGCTAGAAGAGATAGCAATATTGTTTTCACATGTACAGAATTAGCTAAACGTGGTTATGTAGCTGCTGCTGTTTCTTACCGTTTAGGATGGAATCCTGCAGCTACAGGTGCTGCTGGACAAGATATCAGAACAGGAACATTATTGCAAGCAGTTTACCGTGCTATGCAAGATGCTAAATCAAGTGTTCGTTTCTTCAAAGCTAACGCATCTACTTACGGAATTGATACTACAAAAATCATCATGGGTGGATACGGTAGCGGTGGTTATGTTGCTTTAGCATGTGCTACAGTAGACAAAACAATTGAAATCAACTTACCTAAATTCCTTGCTCAAACTACTAACGCAACATATGGTTTTGTAGCTGGTCAGAGTTATGTAAATCAAGCATTAATTGGCGATTTTGATGGCTTTGGTGGAATCCCTCAATTAAATAATCCAAATAACAACCCTGGATATACTTCCGATGTAGATTTCGTATTTAATATGGGAGGTGCATTAGGCGATTCATCATGGTTAGAAGCTGGTGATTGTCCAATAGTAGGATTTCACGTAGTGAGTGATCCATTTGCTCCTTATGGTAATGGTGCGGTTATCGTTCCAACTACAGGTGATTTCGTAGTTGATGTTTCAGGAAGTTCAATTGTTGCGCAAAAGTGTGAATTACTTGGAAACAACAACTGTATGATCAACGCAAACTTCAATGATGCATTATCAACGTATGCAGCATCTGTTAATGGCGGTATTGAAGGACTTTATCCGTTCTATACAGCAACAAATCCTCAATCAGGTCCGTGGGATTGGTACGATTCAACAACGACTGTTGCGGTTGCTCAATTCTTAGGTTATCCAGCTTCACAAGGTACTTTAGTTTATCAGAACGCACTTTTAACTAATCCTGATATGTCGAAAGCAAAAGCAACTGCTTATATCGATACAATCATGGGTTATGTAAATCCTCGTATCGTAACTTGTTTAGGTTTAACAACGAGCATTAACTATTTGGAGAATCTTTCTTCAAACGTTCGTGTTAGTCCGAATCCAGCACAATCTACAACTACTATTTTTGCAGATATGTTAGCAGGTGATATCAGAAACGTAAAAGTTTATGACATTTTAGGAAACTTAGTTTTAAATGTTGAAGGTGTTAACAATCGTCAGTTTACTATCGAAAGAAATAAACTGGATGCAGGTGTTTACATTATTCGAACAACATTTGACAAAGGAGAAGCTACTGGAAAATTAATTTTCAATTAATCAATAAAATAACTAAAAGAGCCGTTACAATGTAGCGGCTCTTTTTATTTAAGGTTATGTATAAATACAAGATTAAACTTCTGACAATCATTCTCTGCATTGCTACTAATATAGCATCAGCGCAAAAACTAATTTACAAGGTGAAAGTAGATGGGAAAGATAGCGGAACTCTGATAGCTAATAAATCAGGGAAGAAAAATAACTTTACCTATACTATACAATCAAGTATTAAAACCACTATGTTATTTACGGTTGAAGTTAAATACGATTTGAAATCAATAGTAGAAAATGGGAAATTAAAATCATCCAAACTCATCCAGCTAGTCAACGGAGTGAAACAAACAGAAAACACAACCACTCTGACAGGCAATCAGTATATTTTCAAAGATAAATCAGGAGAAGCAACAACAATCAAAAACAGTATTACGATAATTGTCCCTGACCTTTATTTTACGGAGCCTAAAAATCAGAAAACAATTTGGTCTGATAATCATGGCAAGTTTTTAAATCTTAGAAAAGAAGGCAATAAGTATTTATTAGAAACTGGCGATGGACAAAACAGTATTTATACCTATGAGAAAGGGATTTGTAAAAAAGTGGAATCCACCCAGGCTTTTTCTAATATTACCTTTGAATTAGTTCAATAACTGATATTTTTTTTCGCATTTTTGCGCTATGAAAAAGCAATTGTATTTTTTATTTGTTTTTTGTTTTGTTGCAGTAATTAGCAATGCCCAAATCAATACCACACAATTTGGCTTTTGCTATCGTCCAATTTTCTCTAGCAATTATTTCAGAACTGGACCAAAAGATTTTGATGATAATAAAATCAATTACACCCTTGCTCAACATTCGGGTTATACTACGGGCGTATTAGTGCGAAGAGGTGTTACAAAAAAACTAACGATTGAATCTGGAATTCTCTATGTAAAACGTAATTATGATTTAACTCTGCGAGATACAACCTTTATTTCACAAAGCGACTTTTCAATTATCGGCTATGAGATTCCGTTGAGTGCTTTAATTTATATTCAGCTTGATCAGAAAATTTGGATGAGTGCAGCAATGGGGGGATCAATCGACATCTTTCCATCTGATGTATTCACCTACCTCCCATCTTATATGTTACAATACTCTGCAAGAAGAAATAAAATTAACGCAGGTGTACTAGCGAATATCGGATGGGAATATCGAAACGGTAAAAAAGGAACATACTACATCGGCGCAAGCTACCATCGTTCGCTATCTTCAATCTACAATACACTTGTGGAATATTACCCTCAACGTGACTTTACAAAAACACCCACCTCAACAGGAAGAACAAGTTTACAAGGTGATTATTTGACGTTAGATGTCCGCTTTTATTTTCATGAGAATCCTGACAAGAAACCAAGAAAAAAATAATTACAGATAAACAGCTTTTGCATTAAAGCTTCCACTTTTATTAAAGCGAATTGCCGGCATCGGAAACTTAATAAACCCGAAAGCTTCTTTTATAAAATTAATCGCTTTACGCTTAGATTTAATTTTAGTAATATCAATATCTGGTGATAAAATAAAAGAATACGTCCGCTCATACTGCGGTATAGCAATACCGTTATAAGCTGTTCGATTTACTCGGGCTCCTGTCATCCCAGTTGCATTATATCCAATTGCCAGGTTTAGCCAATCAGGAAACTTTTCATTCTTAAACACAAGGCCATGTAAATTAAACGAAAGCCAATATGTTTGTCCGTTATAATCTTTGAATAAACGCTGTGTGCTATTCTCGCCTAATAAAGAAGGAACATACTGAGCAATGTCCGTAGGATGATAAGAAAATTTATATTTGATTAACTGATCTTTCCAAACTCTTTGTTGCACATAATACAATCCAGCACCAATGGTATTAGCTGCTAAATCCCCTGCAGAGAATCCCCATTCACTACTAAATCCATCAAAAACTTCAATCGTTAATTGAAATCCAAATCCAGTCAACGCTCCATACATAGCCGCCTCATCATTTTCTAATCCTCCGTATTGAAGTAAATCTCCTGACCATTTTGAGAGGTAATACGCGGATCCAACGTGCCCTAACTTATCTTGCTTTTGCCATTCATCCATATCATTAAAAAAATGAAAGGAAGACCTTGGATATTCCTGATACCACAACTGATATAATCCAGTCATGCCAGCAGCATAAGTAAGAATACCATTGGTAATAATTATTTTTTTTCGTTGTTTTAAATTGATGGAATCATTCTGTGCAAACGAACTCATAGAATAAAACGAAAGCACCATAATTATTATGATGCTTTTCATTTTAGATATGTCTCGTATAGCCATAGCGTTAGTTTAACAACGTCTCTTTAGCGGCATTTAAAATGGCGAATGCTGCTTCACGCGAATTTGATTCAGCATAAGTACGCAACACAGGTTCAGTACCTGAAGCACGAATCATTAACCAATCGCCGTTCTCGAAGAAGTATTTAAACCCATCTAAGTCTTCTGTTCTTACAATTTTATAATCTCCGAAGGCAGTATATTTTGATGCTAAACAATTTTTCAAAATTGATTGCTTTAATTCTTCCTTAATATGCAAATCATTTCGCTCGAATGAAAACGGACCAACAATTTCATATACTTCACTAATCAAATCATTTAATGTTTTTCCACTCTTTGCCATGAACTCCCAAAGAGTTAATCCCATCCAGATACCATCACGCTCAGGGATATGCCCTTTAATAGCTATACCACCCGACTCTTCTCCACCTAACAGCACATCTTCTTTAATCATGATTTCGGCGATATACTTAAATCCGATTTTAACAGTTTCCATTTCGATACCATAATGCGCGCACAACTTCGCTACTTTAGGTGTAGTTGAAAATGCAGTTACTACTTTACCGCGCATTCCTTTGTACTTATACAAATAATGAATTAGCAATAAAATAATATGATGTGAATCAACAAAGTTTCCTTGTGAATCATAAAATCCGATGCGATCAGCATCACCATCCGTAACCAAACCAGAATCGATATTTTTTGCATGCTTAATTAACTCAGAAAATTCTGTTAGGTTCTTATGAATTGGCTCAGGCGCCTGACCCATAAACGAAGGATTATAATCGCAATGAAGCTTTGTAATAGCAGGCAACATACGTTTAATTACATTCTGACCAGCACCATACATCGCATCATATGCTAAGTTCAATCCACTATTCTTAATTAGGTTCATATCGAAGTTTGCTTCAACATGATCGCAATACATCGTTTCTAAATCAATATATGAGAGTAATCCTTCAGATTGAAATTTTTCTAATTCTACTTTTGAATAATCAACAGTACATTTTTCTGGAATTAGATCCTCTATTTCTGCTACGTGAGCAGGAAGTAAAGGTCCACCAAAAGATCCTTTTAATTTAAAGCCATTATATTCTGGAGGATTATGACTTGCTGTAATGATGATACCTAAATCTTTATTTTCTTTTACTGTTCCTAATGAAACCATGGGTGTAGAAACAAATCCTTTCGACATGGTGACTGAAACACCTTTAGCACACAATACTTTTGCTATTGTATTACAAAATAAGGCACCTGCAAAACGGCAGTCGTGACCGAGAATTACGCCTGGATTATTTTTCTGTTTTAGCAACCACAATGCTGTTCCTTCAGCAACGCGAGCAACATTTTCTACTGTAAAGTCTTCTGCGATAATCGCTCTCCAACCGTCTGTTCCAAATTTTATTTTCGACATTTTAAATAATGATTAATATAGTTCTACGAAATTAATAAGATTGTTCCATTTATGATTAAACAAACCCTTTTGATAATTGATTGATTTCTCTAATGGAATTATATCTGAATTTACTTTTACGATAAGATATAAAAAGTTTTTTTGCTGTATAAAATCCAACCAGTTTTGATTATTAATATTAAAATCCCAGTTAACAAGATTATCCATGTAAATAGAATCTATAACCGTACTATCAATATTTACCGTCATCCACAACGGAGTACTTTTAATAGTTCCATTACTCTTACTCCATATTTCCGCAAACGATACAGATGATATTTTCCAGGTGCCATTCTGCAAAATCTCTTCAGCATTTTTACCTGATAAATTGTACAACACTTCTAAGTTTTCATGAAAATAGGTTGTTAAAGCGTTTGTAAAATCTTTCGCTTGCTGTGCCTTAGACCCAGAAAGTTTTTCAGAAGCAGAAAGTGTCCATTCAACATATTTCGATTCTAATACATCCTTCGATGTAGGATCAACATTAAACTTATTAGAACCAATATAATTTTCTTTCAGTAATTTAGAATCAGTGATGTTATTAATAACCTTATCACCAAATTGCAAAATGTGGTAATTGTATTTTTTCTTATTAAGATAATTGTTAAGGTTTAGATAGCAATCTCCGTTCGCATTGATATAAGGTGTTGAAGTAGCAATATTATTTTTCAATGATTCATATTCTACATAACCAAAAACTACCGCCTCACCATTTTCTAATTTAGATGAGAATAAAAACCCTTGCGTTTCACTTGTCAGTTTTTTCTTTTCATTATTCCAAACCTCATAAACAAATATTAACTGCTGATCAGTAAAATTTAGTCCTGATGATTTTTCAATTTCTTTCAATGCTAAAAAAGAAATAGCAACTTCTTTTTTAGGAGAATCCCATAATTGAACCTTACCATCACGGATTGACTCATAGGAAATCTTGGTTATTTCCTTTACAAGATTTACTCCTAATGTATCATTTTGTTCATCAGCTTTAACTCTCAGAATAACTGATATCTGCGAATAACACAATTGCGTTAGCATCAAGAAAAATAAAAGTAAAACAACTCTTTTTTGCATGCTAATTATTTTTTTGTGGTATTCCAGGTTTTATAGATTTCCTGTTGTTTTGGTCTATTTTCAGGAATAGTCCTTAATGGCTCACACTCTTTCAAAGTAGCATGCAATTCAGAAGGCAGCTGTTGATATAAAGCGGTTCCTTTTGTCTTCCATTCAATCATTTCATCCGACATTTCCTTTACAATTTTTGCAGGATTACCTACAGCGATACTCCGTTCAGGAATTGACATTCCTTCAGGAACAAAAGAAAGCGCACCAACAATTGAATTTTTATTAACCACTACTCTATCCATCACTACCGCATTCATTCCAACAAGTACATTCTCTCCTATTTCAGCACCATGAATAATTGCTCCATGTCCGATATGTGCACCCTTTCGTAAAATCACCTGCTGACCAGGAAACATATGCAGGGTACAATTCTCTTGAACATTACAACCATCTTCAATAATTATTTCACCCCAGTCACCACGAACTGCAGCACCTGGTGCAATATAAACATCCTTACCAATAATCACATTACCTGTAACTACCGCTAACGGATGTACGAAAGAAGACTCATGTACAACAGGAATATATCCGTTGAATTCATATACTGCCATAACTAGGTTTGAATTACACCAACATTATATGGTTTTTCTATTGGAGCGTGATTAGCCATTTCAATTCCCATTGATATCCACTTACGTGTATCTAATGGATCAATGATCGCATCAACCCATAGGCGCGAAGCTGCATAGTATGGTGATGTCTGCTCGTTGTATCGATCAGTAATCGTTTTTAATAATGTCTTTTCTTCTTCTTCTGAAACTTCTTTCCCTTGTGCTTTCATGGTAGAAGTTTGTATCTGCAATAATGTTTTAGCGGCTGAAGCTCCACTCATTACAGCTAATTGCGAATTAGGCCAAGAAACAATTAAACGAGGATCATACGCTTTACCACACATCGCATAATTTCCAGCACCATATGAATTACCAGCTATAATCGTAAATTTAGGAACAACTGAATTCGACATTGCATTCACCATCTTGGCGCCATCCTTAATAATTCCGCCGTGCTCACTACGTGAACCAACCATAAATCCTGTTACATCCTGAATAAATACCAAAGGGATTTTTCGTTGATTACAGTTCATAATAAATCGCGCTGCCTTATCAGCACTGTCACTATAAATCACTCCACCAAATTGCATCTCTCCTTTCTTGCTCTTCACTACTTTTCTTTGATTAGCAACAATTCCAACAGCCCATCCATCAATACGTGCATATCCACATAATATAGACTGACCATATTTTTCTTTGTACTCATCAAACTCACTGTTATCAACTAAGCGCGCAATTACCTCTCGCATTTCAAATTGCTTATCACGCGCGTCTGGAATAATTCCGTAAATATCTTTTTCATTTTTTGCGGGAGGCATTGATTCTTTTCTATCAAACCCTGCATCAGGTAATTTACCTAACTTGTCCATCACACGACGAATGTAATCTAAGCATGATTGGTCATTAGGGAATTTATTATCTGTAACACCGGAAATCTCACACTGCGTAGTTGCACCACCCAAAGTTTCGTTATCCACATCTTCACCAATTGCAGATTTTACAAGATAGGAACCAGCTAAAAACACCGATCCGGTTTTATCGACTATCATCGCTTCATCGCTCATGATTGGAAGGTAAGCACCACCCGCAACGCAAGAACCCATAATCGCTGCAATCTGAATAATTCCCATACTACTCATAATTGCATTGTTTCTGAAAATTCTTCCAAAATGCTCCTTATCAGGGAAAATTTCATCTTGCATAGGAAGGTAAACACCAGCACTATCTACTAAGTAAATAATAGGCAATTTATTTTCGATGGATATTTCTTGTGCTCTTAAATTCTTCTTTGCTGTCATTGGAAACCATGCACCCGCTTTTACAGTTGCATCATTAGCAACTACTATACACTGGCGACCTGAAACATATCCTATAACGACTACCACCCCCGCAGATGGACAACCACCTTGCTCAACATACATTCCTTCTGCAGCAAAAGCACCAATTTCTATCTGTGGTTGGTCTTTATCGAGTAAGTAATTAATTCTTTCACGAGCCAACAACTTTCCTTTTTCATGCTGTTTGGTTGCATTCTTCTTTCCTCCACCTTCAGCAACTTTAGCCAGGCGCTGCTTCAAATTACTTACAAGGGTTTTATTGTAATCTTCGTTTTTATTAAATTCTAAATTTTCAGCCATAACTACACTCTTACATTTTTACGCTCGCAAAGATAAGTCTTAAACGAGTAAGATAACAACGGATTTCTTCAATTAATTCACAACCTAAAAACAAACTATTCCATTGCTAATTCCACTGTAGGATCCCAGAAAAAGAGATGAAAATCCTGAATTTGATCAGCAATCACATTCACGCCTTCTTGCTTCAAGCGATTTTCCATTTCGTTTACTTCGTGGAAGTGATTTTTTCCGGATAATAAACCTTGTCGATTGACTACACGATGAGCCGGCACTGGAGGCAACACCTCGTGACAAGCATTCATAGCCCATCCTACCATTCTGGCTGACTTTGCAGCACCAAGGTATTTTGCTATGGCCCCATAACTCGTCACACGCCCACGAGGAATCAAACGAACAACGGCATAAACATCTTCAAAAAATGAGAACTTATCTTTCATTCGACAAATGTAAAACT
>CAINEC010000195.1 GCA_903847585.1 uncultured Bacteroidota bacterium | reverse complement strand
TGTATTTAAAAGTAATTGGTAAAGGCGGACATGGAGCAATGCCTCATTTAAATATTGATCCTGTATTAATAACATCACATTTAATAGTTGCATTACAACAAATTGTTAGCAGGGTTGCTAATCCGACAATGCCAAGTGTATTATCTTTTGGAAAAGTAATTGCCAATGGAGCTACGAATGTAATACCTAACGAAGTATATATTGAAGGTACTTTCCGAACCTTAAATGAAGAATGGAGAGCAGAAGCACATCAAAGAATGCTTGACTTAGCGCATCAATTAGTACAATCAATGGGTGGTCGTTTAGAATTTGAAATAAGAAAAGGTTATCCAGCTTTAGTAAACGATGAAGTATTAACAGCAAATGCAAAGAATAGTGCAATTGAATATCTAGGAAGTGAAAATGTATTAGACCTAGATATCTGGATGGCAGCAGAAGATTTTTCCTTCTATTCGCAAGTTGCACCATCGTGTTTTTATAGATTAGGAACACGTAATGAAAGTAGAGGAATTATTAGCAGTGTTCATACTCCAACTTTTGATATCGAAGAAGAATCACTTAAAATTGGAGCAGGACTTATGGCTTATTTAGCCCTGAAAGAATTGCGTTAAACGAGCAAACCAATTATTATCAAGCTTAATCTCATTCATCAATTCATTGGTAAATGCAACAACATTACTATAACGGATATTCATACCCGATAGTAACAACTCCTCCACTTGATCCTCTTCTAGTGATGCAGGCGGTAAATTAAATGCATGTTTCCCTGCTGCTTTATTCAGTATATCAACGAACGAACGTGTTCGATTATTAACGTAATCTAATTTCTTATTTAACATTAAATGCAAAATCAGCTCTGGATTTGCATGAAGAAAAGGACGCTTATTAAATATCAATTCAAATAGCGTAATTGATAAGGCATAGATATCCGTTCTATTATCAATTATTTTATTTTTCTTTAAAAGCAATTCAGGAGCAGCGTATATGAGTGGAAAATGTTTTATTTCCTCAATAGAATTAAACGGACGAACCATATCCAAATCGATAATTGATACAACAGATCCGTTGTTGTCTTTAGAATCGTTAATGATAATATTATGCGGCCTTATATCCAGATGCACCAACTGCAGCGCATGTAAACTAGCAAGAGCTTCACCTAGTTCTGTGATAATCTTTTTTAAAAACTCCAATTTTTTTTCGGAGATAAACCAGTTGGTTTTATTCACTTCATTAAGAGTAACACCCTCAACGAATGGCCTTATCAAATAAGTACAATCATCTGAATTAATACACTCTGTAGATTTTATAAAGGCAGGATGCGTAATTTTTGATTCGTGAATATTTACAGAACTATAAATATTCAATCGCTTAATTAAAAACGATTCGCCATTTTCATTTTCGCCTTTAAAAACAACGCTGAACTTACCAGGCTTTTTTAATGGCCTAGCTACATCAAAATAATATTCGCTTTTTTGTCCTTTGAGTGTAATCAAAAAATCAGACGCTATGAGTTCGCATTAATTCCTCTGCCTTTTCCACCATGTTCTTTGATCCAATAAATAACGGAACACGTTGGTGCAAGGACTCCGGTTGAACTTCAAGAATTCTATCGAAACCATTGCTCGCTTTTCCTCCTGCTTGCTCTGCAATAAATGCTAAAGGATTAGCCTCATACAATAAACGTAATTTCCCTTTTGGTGACTTGCCCGTAGATGGATAAATATAGACACCTCCTTTGATCATGTTACGATGAAAATCGGCTACCAATGAACCTATATAACGTGACGAATACGGACGACTTGTTGACTTATCATCTTCCTGGCAATACTTGATATATTTTTTAACGCCCTCTGGGAAGTGAGTGTAATTACCTTCATTAATACTGTATATAACTCCATCTTCTGGAATTTTCATATCAGGATGTGATAAACAAAACTCTCCGATTGATGGATCCAAGGTAAATCCGTTAACACCTTTACCTGTTGTATAAACTAACATGGTGCTTGATCCATAGATTACATAACCAGCAGCAACCTGCTCTGTCCCCTTAATCATAAAATCGTCGATTGTGGTTGCACCGTTACGATCCGCCTTTCTTCTATAAATAGAAAAGATAGTTCCAATACTCACATTAACATCAATATTTGAAGAACCATCTAACGGATCAATACAAACAACATACTTTGCGTTTTTTGAAACAGGACTTTCAATCTCAATTAAATCTTCATTTTCCTCTGAAGCCACTGCCAGACATTCTCCGCCTGAGCGTAATGCATTTATAAATTGTTCATTGGCATACACGTCTAACTTCTTTTGATCCTCTCCTTGCACATTTGTTTCTCCCATATCCCCAAGGATATCCGCAAGACCTGCTTTGTTCACCTCTCTGTTTACCAACTTTGCTGCAATTCCAATATCACGTAGTAATCGAGATAATTCTCCTTTAGCAAAAGGGAAATCAGATTGACGTTCGATGATAAACTGACCTAATGTGATGAATCGTCGTAATGGCTTGTGAGTAAACATAAAATATTAATTTGCAGCAAAGATAATTGAAAATAGAATTTTATAATCAGATTTTATTGTTGATTTGACACTTCGAATTGTTCAAAAAAAATACTCATTCATAATCATAGCATTTTTTAATGGATTAAAATTGCATTATGAAAGTACTATTGCTTGAAAATGTTCATCCTGCTGCGATTGAACTATTCAAAAAAAATGGATTTAAAAACATAGAAGTAATCAAAGGCGCTATCAGTGAAAAAGAACTAATTAATAAAATTAGTGATGTTGGTATTCTAGGTTTACGATCAAAAACTCAGCTAACAAAAAAGGTGTTATCACACGCTGATAATCTTATAGCAGCTGGTGCATTTTGCATTGGAACAAATCAGATTGATATGATAGAAGCTGCTGATAAAGGCATAGCTATTTTCAATTCTCCATTTTCAAATACGCGTTCAGTAGCTGAATTAGTAATTGGACTTTGCATTTCTTTGCTAAGAAGAATTCCTGAAAAGAATAATGCAGCGCATAAAGGTCAATGGTTAAAAGAAAGTGATGGATGCTATGAATTGAGAGGAAAGACTTTAGGAATAATTGGCTACGGACATATTGGATCTCAAGTCTCTGTATTAGCGGAGGCAATGGGAATGAAAGTGATTTTTTATGATGTCATGAATAAGCTTGCGCTAGGCAATGCAGAATCTTGTAAATCATTGGATGACTTATTAAAAAAATCCGACGTTATAACGTTGCATGTTCCAGGCAACTATGAAACAAAAAATCTTATCGGTGCATCACGCATAAAAAAGATGAAGAAAGGTGTTCATCTAATCAATTTGAGTCGTGGTGATGTTTTAGATATGACAGCTATTAAACAAGCTATCATAGAAAATCATATTGCTGGCTTAGCCGTTGATGTTTTTCCTGAAGAACCAAAAACAAATAAAGACAAATTCATTTCTCCATTACAGCATTTACCTAATACAATTTTAACTCCTCACATCGGAGGAAGCACGATTGAAGCGCAGGAAGCCATTGGAATTGATGTAGCAGAAAAATTAATTACCTATGCAAAAACCGGATCAAGCTTAGGAAGTTTAACTGTACCTGAAATTAATTTACCATTAATTAAAAACACTCATCGCATATTACATATTCATCGTAATGTGCCTGGTGTTCTTAGTGAAATCAACGGTGTACTTTCAAAAATGAAAGTAAATATTCTTGGACAGTATTTACAAACTAACAACAATATAGGTTACGTTGCATTGGATATCGATAAAAAGGTGAGTCAAAATTTAATGCAGGAATTAGATCGAGTGAAAAACACCATCAAATCAAGAAATCTCTAATCGATGAGTAATAAAAGAATTTACTATTGGTTCATTTATTTAGCAATTGTCATTATTGCTACTTACGTGTATAAAAACATTGAGAAAACGGACCTTTTAGAGGATGAAACGAATCAATATGCTTCTTGGATAATTTATGGAATTATAATTATTGCAGGATATAAGAACTTTGTTTACGACCCTAGAAACAAAGACGAATAATTACACTTCTAACGCTTTCAGATATGCTTTTACTGTATTCTCTAATCCCATATACAAGGCATCACTAATGAGTGCATGTCCGATACTTACTTCAGCTATTTCAGGAATCACTTTTACAAAATAATTTAAATTTTCAAGTGATAAATCGTGACCTGCGTTCAACACTAAATCACATTTCACGGCTGCATCTGCAGCAATACGAAATGGAGCAATACTTTGCTCGCGATTTACTGAATAATTAGATGCATAAGCTTCGGTGTAAAGTTCTACCCTATCGCATCCAGTTTCTTTCGCAGCAAAAATCATTTCAGGATTAGGATCGATAAAAATAGACACTCGGCTCCCGAACGACTTTAGCTCACTAATGATATCGATTAAAAAGCTTTTGTTTTTTATTGTATCCCATCCAGCATTTGAAGTAAGAACTTCAGGTGCATCAGGCACTAACGTAATTTGCTCTGGCCTTACCTCCTTACAAATTTTAATAAAGTCTGCTGTAGGATTACCTTCAATGTTAAATTCAGTTTTTAATACCTTTTTGAGATTATAAACGTCCTCATATCGAATATGACGCTGATCGGGGCGTGGATGTACAGTAATTCCGTGAGCTCCACACGACTCAATAAACAATGCCGCCTTAACAACATCTGGAACGGATCCGCCTCTAGCGTTTCTTATTGTTGCAATTTTATTGATATTGACACTTAATTTTGTCATTGATTACTCTCCTTTAACTGATTTTACTGTTCGTTGATAAAATAGCGTCTTACAAAGTCTATTTATAATGCGAAAATACTATGTTTGTCTTATAAGATAACAAAATTTATCCATAATCGTTAAAGAACATATGTTTGCGTCGAATTTAATAACTGATAGCGTCCCTCCATTAAAGCTAACCGATACATGCGGAAGAGCATTGGTGTGGATGGATGAATTGCGCGTTAATGCATTACCAGTTATTGATGGCACCAATTATTTAGGAATTCTGCACAAAACAGATGTTATGAAGCCTGAACTAAATAAAACGATTTTAAAAAATGCCGACATCACATTTTCGAAGGTTTCTGTTTACCATAATCAGCATGTTTATGAATTAACAAAAATTGCCACAATCAATAAATTAGATATTGTACCAGTTGTAGATGATGATAACCATTATTTAGGATTAGTAACGGTTAATGATTTAGTTGCTTATTTTGCTGAGAGCAAAAGTGTTTATATGCCTGGAGGAATTATCATTCTCGAAATGGGCTTTAAAGATTATTCAATGAGTCACAT
>CAINEC010000194.1 GCA_903847585.1 uncultured Bacteroidota bacterium | reverse complement strand
TAACAATCCGCCATTCACGTGTAATGTCTGGCCAGTAATATAAGTCGACATATCGCTAGCAAGGAAAATACAAGCATTAGCAATGTCTAGTGGAGTTCCTCCGCGCTTCATTGGAATTTGTTCTCTCCACATTTTAACAGTGTCTTCGTTTAATACATCCGTCATTTCTGTCTCGATAAATCCAGGAGCGATTGCATTACAACGAATACTGCGAGACCCTAATTCCTGAGCAATCGATTTTGTGAATCCAATGATACCAGCTTTAGATGCTGCATAATTCGCTTGTCCTGCATTACCTTTTACCCCAACAATCGATGTCATGTTGATAATTGAACCGCTACGTTGCTTTAACATCGGACGCTGGCAAGCCTTGATCACATTAAATACACTCTTCAAATTTGTTTTGATTACTTCGTCGAATTGCTCTTCCGACATACGCATTAACAAATTATCACGCGTAATACCGGCATTGTTCACAACGATATCTAACGTAGTAAACTCAGCAACAACAGCATTAATTAAATCGTCAGCAGCTTTAAAATCAGAGGCATCAGACTGATAACCTTTAGCTTTTACGCCAAGAGCTGCTAATTCGGTCTCTAAAGTAGCCGCTTTATCAGGCGATGAAAGGTAGGTAAAGGCAATATTTGCCCCTTGCTTAGCCATTTCGATTGCGATTCCCCTTCCAATTCCTCGAGAAGCGCCCGTAATTAAAGCCGTTTTTCCTAATAATAATTTCATATTCAGTTAATTTGGTTGTTAGGTAGATTTATATTTAATTTGTCAAATATAATCAACTAAACAAACCCTATGAAAAAATTAATTCTAGTTGCCGCTTTAGCAGCAATCACATTCGGTGCTCAGGCTCAAGGCGAGATGCGTATCGGTTTAAAAGGCGCATTCAATTATACTGCATTATTTAACAACAATGTTAGTGATCAAGGTTATGAATTAGATTACGCTCCAACAACAGGAGGTTCTTTCGGTGCTTCTTTCAATTATCGTCTTGCTGATAACTACAGTTTAGATGTTAACTTATTAATTTCAGGTCACAATGAAAAGTATGATTTGAATTATGGTACTGAAGCAAAGCCATCCCCAGGAACAGTTGAAGATAAATTAAAATACATTGATATTCCAGTATTATTTAAGTTAGGTAATGGACATGGTGCTTATTTCGAAGTTGGTCCTCAATTATCTTTCCTAAGCAGTGCGAAAGAAACTTCCACTTGGGCTGATGCAACTAGCTTAGGTTCGGCAGTATCAAGCCAGTTTAATTATACAGACAGAAATTTTAAAAATGATTTCAAAGGTTTCGGTCTTTCTGGGGTTATTGGCTTCGGAGGTGATTTTGAATTGAATGATAATTTAGGCTTGACAGCTGGTCTTCGTTTAGGCTATATGTTTACTGATGCTACAGTTGAATATACTGAAGTTGAAGCAGGTAAATTAGCTGCTGCTGATAACATTAGTTTCAATGCACTATTTAATCACACTAACAAAGCAGGTGATTTTGATTATCAAAAGACAATGCGTGCTTGGGCTGGTTTAAATATTGGTTTAACATACAAGTTGAAATAATTTAATTTAAAATTATTATGAAAGGGCAGTCGTTTGATTGCCCTTTTTTATTACCTTTCAAACATGAACTCAACTAAACTCTTTTTTACCGTGGCGTTTTTATTCGCCCTTTTTACCTGTCAGGCTCAGCGTTTAAGTATTGGTGCAAAGCTGGCATATAATAATACCGCCCTTTATAACAAGAATATTTTTGATCAGGTCGACTATGTTAAAACCCATGCAAATAGTTTTGGAGCTCAACTGAATTTAATGTTCACGAAGAAATGGGGAATCACAGCTGATTTGTTATTAGCTAATCAAAATCAGAAGTATACACTTGTTGATGCAACCAATACTTTTAATGGAGAGGCGGAATTTACCTATCTTGATATTCCTTTTTTATTGAAACGAAAAAACAGAATTGGACTTCATTTCGAAGTTGGTCCTATGATTTCTCGACTGCTTTCTGCGAAAGAAACTGTTTTGAATAGTGATGGAAGTTTGAACTATTCCGACAAAGATTTTAAAAAGGATTTTAATGATTTCGGAATTTCTGCCGTTGGAGGTTTAGGCTGGGATATTAAGATCTCAAGAAAAATTATGATCAGTATTGAAGGCCGCGCTGGTTATATGTTTACAGATGTAACAACCGATTATTCAAATCTGAGCAAAGAAGATCTATTGATAAAATTATTGACGGAACAAATCAGCCTAAACACTTATTCAAGTAATATAAATGAAAATGGAGATGTTAGCTATGCTAAATCATCACGTATTTTCACAGGCGTTAATGTAGGCTTACATTGGGTAATTGTTCCCTTCGGATTAAAATAAAAAAGGGACGATTGCTCGTCCCTAACCTATAAACTATACTGCTATTAAGCAGATACTTTTCCTAATACTTCCGCCATTGTAGTTCCAATCATTGCTGGAGAATCAACTACATGGATTCCGCACTCACGCATGATGCGCATCTTAGCAGCTGCTGTATCATCAGCACCACCAACGATAGCACCCGCATGTCCCATTCTTCTTCCCGGAGGCGCTGTTTGTCCTGCGATAAACCCAACAACTGGCTTTTTATTTCCTGTTGCTTTAATCCAGTTTGCAGCTTCTGCTTCTAGTCCACCACCAATCTCACCAATCATGATGATTGCATCAGTTTCAGGGTCATTCATGAATAATTCAACTGCTTCACGAGTGGTAGTTCCGATGATTGGATCACCACCAATTCCGATAGCTGTTGATACACCTAATCCTGCTTTCGCAATCTGATCAGCCGCTTCATAAGTAAGGGTTCCTGATTTAGAAACGATACCTACTCTTCCTTTGTGAAATACGAATCCTGGCATAATACCCACTTTCGCTTCTCCTGGTGTAATTACCCCTGGACAATTTGGACCGATTAAACGGCAATCACGACCTTTTAAATATTCTTTAACCACAATCATATCACGAGTAGGAATTCCTTCTGTGATACAAATGATGATTTTAATTCCTGCTTCAGCAGCTTCCATAATTGCATCCGCAGCAAAAGCCGGCGGAACGAAAATGATAGAAACATTTGCTTGTGCTTGCGATACTGCATCCGCTACTGTATTAAATACCGGACGATCTAAGTGAGTAGAACCACCCTTTCCAGGAGTCACACCACCAACTAAATTGGTTCCGTATTCAATCATTTGCGTTGCATGGAATGTTCCTTCGTTCCCAGTAAAGCCCTGAACGATAACGCGACTGTCTTTATTAACTAAAACGCTCATAATATTCTTTAAAATTGTGCTGCGAATTTAGTAAAAAAAGGTTTATCAATTTGCCAATCTGCTAATTTGCTAATTTGCCCATATTTTTTTGCGAACCAGATAGCACATTAACTCATCACGAAACCTCGTGAGTAATCGCGACGAGTCCCTTACCTCGACAAGCTCGTTACAAGCAGGGATCACCTCGCGAGCCAATTGCCCAATTAGCACATTAGCACATTCCCTCATTAGCATATAAGCATATTAGCACATTAGCACATTACCCCATTATTTTTCTCCCTTAATTTTCCTAATTTCGCACTCGTATTTTACGCCCTAAAATTATGATGGATCAAACTCCTTATCAGCCTAAAAATAAAATCAGAATTGTTACCGCAGCCTCTCTTTTCGATGGACATGATGCTT
>CAINEC010000193.1 GCA_903847585.1 uncultured Bacteroidota bacterium | reverse complement strand
GATGTTTAATTTTACTGCGGGGTGGGGCTGCTGTCCCCCCATGGTATATAGAAGCTGACCCTACCTGAAGAAAGTGGCCCGTCCTAAAAAATTTTACAGTTTAAATAATTAATCCTAGTATTATTTTACAGTAGTTTCTTAGTCCCGTGTATTAATTTATTGATTTATACAAATCATCTAATTGCCAAATCAACAAATCACTAAATTTTCAATCCCGAAAGCTTTCGGGATCAATTTCTCCAATTTTCAAATTGTCAAATTAACGCATTGTCAAATTAACAAGGTATCTTTGCCTCAGAAAGCAAACCGCCTTGTCGCCCTTCGGGGAGGAAAGTCCGGGCAACACAGAGCACCACACTTCCTAACGGGAAGGCAGTAGCGAAGAGATTTACTACCGACAGAAAGTGCCGCAGAAAACTATACCGTCCCGAGTGTAAACCTCGGGATAAGGGTGAAAATGTGAGGTAAGAGCTCACAGGTTGTGGTGGCGACATCCAACCGGGTAAACCTTGTGGGTTGAAAAACCAAATAGGTTGGGGATGAGAGCTGCTCGTTCGAGTGAACCTTCGGGTTCCGCCCCAATGGGTAGGTTGAATCAGGTGTTACGCGAGTAACATCGCAGATAAATGACAGGGACCCGCTTGCGGGACAGAATCCGGCTTATAGGTTTGCTTTCTTTTATTACTTTTATCCCAATGTCACTCCGCAAAATTTTTATCCAGATTAGTAATAAGCACGATTTGTATTATCGTATCGTGCTCATCTCCATTTCTATTCTTCTAATCACGTATTTTCTTCCGCAACAGGTAAAGTTTAAATACGATTTTTCTACCGGTGAAATATGGCATTACGAAGATCTTCGCGCTCCTTTCGATTTCCCTATTTACAAATCGGAAAAGCAAATGGATGCCGATCGTAAGCAAATTATTCAGCATTCATCACTCTATTTTGTAAAGGATACCGCCGCTTATCTGCATGCCATCGAAGAATTTCATACGTTGTTCAATGATAAAAATGCATGGACAAACGGTGAGCTTATCATTTCAAAAATTTATAACGACGGAGTTTTTGAATCTACTAGAAATGTGAATCCTGTCGATGGTCAGCAGTTGTTCATCGTCATCGGTAATTCCGAAACACCCTCTGAGGTTAACTCATTAGTGAATGTAAATCAGCTAGGAGATCGCGTCACGTATGAATTATCAAAATTGAATTTGCAATTTGATGCATTATTGAAAAATGCAATCGTACAATCTATCCGACCAAATCTAACTTTCGAATCTTCCCTCACAGAGAAAAATCGTCAGCAACAATTATCCGATATCAATCCCGTACGCGGAATGGTAAAGAAAGGTGTGCTTATCGCTGAGCAAGGTAAGGTCGTTGGTCAGCAGGAGTACGAAGCCCTTTCTTCATTGCGTAAAGCATACATGGGAGAGAATGTAGGAAGCTCCATGTTGTCATGGTTGTATCTCGGATATTTATTACTCGTTACTGTTGCCATCATCATCCTGTTAACGTTTTTATGGTTGCTGCGAAAAGATATTTTCCTCAACTCTCGTAAGATGGCGCTCTTGTTTTTATTAATCGTTATTACTTGCGTGAGTTATTCGAAAGTATTAATGACTGACAAGGTAGATGTTCTACTCGTTCCACTTTGTATCTTACCATTGGTCGTGCGCGCATTTTTCGATACCCGCTCTGCATTGTTTGTTCACGTGCTAACAATGTTAATCTTAGGTAGTATTGCTCCTTCGGGATTTGATTTTGTGTACATGCAAATTATTACGGGAATGGTGGCCGTGTTTAGTGTGTTTAATATGCGTAAACGCGGACAATTATTCTTGGCTGTTGGATTAATATTTCTTGCTTACTGCGTGACCTATATCGGAATTTCATTGCTGAATGAAGGGAGCATCGATAAATTCAATTACGTGAATTTAGTGTGGTTGTTAGGCAACGGATTTCTTACTCTGTTAGCTTATCCGCTGATCTTTTTCATTGAAAAAATATTCGGACTCACCAGTGATTTTTCATTGATGGAATTATCGGATTTCAATAGTGAGTTGCTTCGCGATTTATCATTAAAAGCGCCAGGTACTTTCCAGCATTCATTACAAGTAGCAAATCTTGCAGAGGCCGCAATTTTTAAAATAGGAGGGAACTCTTTACTCGTTCGTGTAGGTGCTTTGTATCACGATATTGGTAAGATGGATATGCCGATGTACTTCATCGAGAATCAAACAACGCAGGTAAATCCTCATGATGAATTAGCATTTGAAGAGAGTGCTTCATTGATTATTAGTCACGTTTCACTCGGAATTAAAAAAGCGAAGAAATATAATTTGCCAGATGTCATCATCGATTTTATTCGTACGCATCACGGAACTACCGTCGTTCAATATTTTTATCAATCGTTTTTAAAAAACAATCCTGATGAAAATGCCGATGAAGCAGATTTCTCATACCCAGGTCCAAAACCATTTTCAAAAGAGACCGCTGTTTTAATGATGGCCGATTCAGTAGAAGCAGCTGCACGAAGTCTGGCAATTCATGATGCACAGTCGATTGAGCGACTGGTGGATGTGATCATCAACCATCAAATTAATGCAGGACAGTTTGAAAATTGTGATATTACCTACAAGGATATTACTGCTATTAAAAAGATTTTCAAGAAGATGCTGAATAGCATTTATCATGTTCGGGTAGCTTATCCATCGGCTTCTTAAAGATTTAATTGTATTTCCTTTTTCGAGCGTTTTCTTCACTATTTTTGTACTCCTTATGTCTGATATTATTCGTTTGTTACCTGATGCTGTTGCTAATCAGATTGCTGCTGGAGAAGTAATTCAGCGCCCTGCTTCTGCTGTGAAAGAGTTAATGGAAAATGCCATTGATGCAGGAGCTACTAAAGTTCAATTAATCCTTCGCGATGCGGGAAAGTCGCTCATTCAGGTAGTGGATGATGGTAACGGTATGTCGGATACCGATGCTCGCTTATGTTTCGAGCGTCATGCTACTTCTAAGATTCGTAAATCGGATGATTTGTACACACTACGCACAATGGGATTTCGTGGTGAGGCCTTGGCTTCCATCGCTGCCGTTGCGCAAGTAGAATTAAAAACACGTTTAGTAAATACTGAAATAGGAACGAAGATTCATATTGAAGGAAGTGAAGTGAAAGTGCAGGAGCCAGTGGCTACACCCGAAGGGACTTCGTTCGCCATCAAAAATTTGTTTTACAATGTTCCTGCTCGTAAAAACTTTTTAAAGTCAGATCCTGTTGAATCGCGTCACATCAACGAAGAGTTTATTCGTGTTGCGTTGGCAAATCCGGAAATTGCATTTACCATGCATCAAAACGGACATCTGGTTTATGATTTAAAGAAAGGAAATTTTAAACAGCGCATTGCTGCAATCTTCGGAAATAATTATTCTGAACGAATGGTTCCTATCGAGGAAGAAACAACAATTGTGAATATCGAAGGATTTGTAGGTAAGCCTGAGTTCGCGAAGAAATCGCGAGGAGAACAGTACTTTTTTGTGAATGGTCGCTTTATTAAAGATAACTATTTGCATCATGCTGTATCCGCCGCTTTCGAATCATTAATTCCTAAAGATGCTTATGCATCTTACTGGTTAAACATTTCGATTAACCCCGCATCCATCGATGTAAATATTCATCCAACAAAAACGGAAATCAAATTCCTAGATGATAAAAATGTTTACGCTATTCTTCGTGCATCCGTTAAGCGAGCATTAGGAAAATTTAGCGTAACACCTTCACTCGATTTTGAACAAGAGCCTTCATTCATTGTTCCGCTTGAAAAATTAAATACGATTCCTGTACAGCCTACAGTAAAAGTAAATCCTAATTATAATCCGTTTAAAAACGAAACCAATGATGGTTCATCCAATAAGTTTCGTACACAGTGGAACAATGTAGAGCCAGCTCGCACGCAAGAATGGTTGAAGGCGCATGAGGATTTGAAAAAGCAAAGTCCTGCAGTGCAACAACAATTCGAAAATGCTCCTGCAGAGAAATCACTAAGCGATATTCTAGAAGATCTTGATGACTTTCGTTTTGTGCAGGTGAGTCCGAAGCATTTTACTGCGTCTTGCGAACATGGTTTATTAGTAATCGATATCATGGGTGCATACGAGCGAATTCATTACGAGCGTTATTTGCATGCGTTGGAAACAAAGCCTGCAGCAGCACAACAGCAATTATTTCCTCCTCAAATTCATCTCTCGCCAGCAGATGCTCAAATGGTGAAGGAGCTGGAAGAAGATTTAAGAAGAATTGGATTTGATTTATCAGATTTTGGAAATAATACAATTGTGGTAAACGGAATTCCTGCAGAGTTAGAGTCAGGAAATGAAGAACAATTCTTACATCAGATATTTGAACAATACCGCAATAACAAAGATCAGATACGATTGAGTTCGCATGAAAATTTAGCGCGCTCGATGACGAAAAGTTTGATGAGTCGTGTGAATAGAAAGTTTGCTGCACGAGAGTTAAAGCAAATAGCCATCGACTTATTGCAATGTGAAAGTCCGAATTACAATATAACAGGTAAGCCTATCCTAAAATGGCTTCGCGAAAGTGAAATACAATCTTTATTTTAAATTATGAGCCAACCTTATAGGCCTGGTGGATTTCAGGTTTTACCTCCCGTAGTAAAAAACTTATTGATCATCAATATACTTTTATTTCTCTTGACGTATGTGCTCGAGATAAAAACGGGATTTGATCTAAATGAGTACCTCGGATTGCATTATGTCACTTCAACGGCGTTTCTGCCAATTCAGTTTATTACTTACATGTTTTTGCATGGTGGCTTTACGCATATTTTATTCAATATGTTTGCCCTTTGGACGTTCGGGTCTGTACTTGAAAATACATGGGGGCCCAAGCGCTTTCTTATTTTTTATGCTATTTGTGGTATAGGCGCAGCCGTTACTCAGACTGCTGTAGTAGGTTGGGATATTCATAAGTCGCAGGAGGCTGCAGGGAAGTATTACGCTGATAAATCGCCAGATGCATTTTTAGTGTTTGTGAAGGAAAGAGGAATAGTAGGTGATCAAGGAGGTGTTGTGCAGCGATTCTTAAATTACCTTTCAGATACAAAGCCTCGTCAGGATATCGTTGATTTTATTGATCAATGGAGCACTCATAAAAGTGATCCTGTGTTTGCTAAAGAAGCAACCGAATTTGTAGATGCATATGTCTCACATAAAGTAGATCAGACAACAGTAGGTGCTTCAGGAGCTGTTTACGGTTTATTGCTCGCCTTCGGGATGTTGTTCCCCAATGCACTATTGTATTTGTACTTTGCAATACCTATAAGAGCTAAATATGCTGTTGCCTTGTTTGGATTGCTTGAATTATATTCGGGTGCACAAAATAGCGGGAGTGATAATGTCGCGCATTTCGCACATTTAGGCGGAATGATATTCGGTTATTTTTTAATTGTATCGTGGAAGAAAAAATCGTTCGATCGATTTAATATGAATAATAAAGATTGGTTTGATAACTAATTTGGAGTGATGAAAAATTTACTGCAGGACATTAAAAATTATTTCAACAACAATATGGTTTTGTACCGCTTGGTGTTAATCAATGTGGTAGTTTTTATTTGCATTAACTTTTTTGATTTATTTAGTTTTTTATTCGGATGGCATTTTTCATTGGATAGATTGATGAGATCGTTTTTCGGTTTAGAAGCTGGAATCTCTAATTTCATTTGGAAGCCATGGACGATCGTTTCTTATATGTTTTTACATGATGATATTTTTCACATCTTGTTTAATATGTTGTTTCTTACCTGGACAGGTAAATTGTTCTCTGAGTATCTCGGTAATCAAAAGTTAAGTGCCACTTATTTTTTAGGTGGTATTTGTGGTGGATTGTTTTATATGGTCGCTTATCAGATCTTTCCAGCGTTTGCTAATCATGATCAGGCGATATTAATTGGCGCATCTGCTGGCGTGCTTGCCGTGTTTTTTGCAGCTGCGACCTTGTTACCTAACTACACTACACAATTATTATTTATTGGAAATATCAAATTGAAATTCCTGGCTATCATAATGTTTTTACTTTATGCATTTAGTATTCCCAGTGGTAATGCAGGTGGACATATAGCGCATATTGGTGGGGCGTTGTTTGGATTCGTTTCTATTAAGTTTTTACAATCCGGTACCGACATCACTAAGTGGTTTTCAAAATTGTTCTCATTTAAATCAAGGTCACGCAAGAATATGAAAGTAGTCTATCGCAGCAATGAAAATGCTGATGAGATTTACTTGAATAAACAACGCATGACGCAAGAGAACTTAGATCGTATTCTTGATAAAATAAACCGCTCTGGTTTTGATAGTCTAACCGCCGACGAAAAGGATTTTTTGTACAAGGCGAGTGGTAAATAACTATTTTCTCAAATTGGGAAAAAGTTGTGCCGAATAGGGATAAAACTAAGTGTTTTCTCGTTTTTGGCTATTATATTTTCTTGTATATGACATTGAATGTCAAGCTTAATTAAAATAAATTTCTTAATATTGCAGACCCATTTGGCCGTTGGTATAATAATGGGAATATAATAAGTAAATTATTAAAAATCTATCCTCATGCGAGTTAAAATCTCCTTCTTACGCGATCAGGCATCAGCAAACACAATTCCTCTTCATCATCAGTCTTTATTGTGTGAATCATTAATTCCTATGATTGAAGCAATTGGCGGTGATGCTTCTCAATTTAGTTTCTCTTCATTGAAAGGCACTTCAAAAATTCAAAACGGATTCATGCGCTTTTTGAGTTCTAAAGTAACCTTAGTGGTATCTAGTCGTCAGGCAGATAAATTAGAGCAATTAGTATCAAAGATTTTTGAACAACCTTATTTAGCAGTAGGTAAAATGAACTTAATGCCTCGTAGTCATGAGTCAATCGTTGATCCTGAATTCTCTGTTAAAATGCGTTACTTATGCATTAGTCCATTGATTCTTGTTGATCCACGTGTTGATTCTGAAAGAAGTCAAATTTCAATTGATCCAACTTCACATGAGTTTTCAGATATTTTATACGAGCAAACATTAGATCGTATGGAGAAAGCAGGATTTACAGAAGCAGATCTAAATAATTTTGCTGAGTTCGATGCGCAACCAGATCAAGATTACGTTCAGAAAATTAATGAGTCAGGAAAAAAATTCGCTCGTTACTATAAAGCTAATGATGGCAGCAATATGATGGGATACTTATTACCATTTACATTGCATGCACATGTCGATGTACACCGTTTTATCTGGGAGTGTGGTATCGGCGCTATGACCGAAGAAGGTTATGGTATGGTAGATATGGTTAAAGAATAATATTCGTTAATAAAACATTTTGGCAAACAGGACTTTTTAAGTCCTGTTTGTTATTTTTGGCCTACCCCAAACAATATGAATTCAAAAAATAAAAAACGATTAGTTATTCTCTTTTCAATTGTTACGATTTTAATCATTATAGTATTTGCCATCCGACAACCAATTCTAAACTATGTTATCGAGAAGGCAAAAGTTAAAGTAAAGCAGAAATTTAACGCAACACTCGTTGTTGGTAATGCTGAGTTTAAAGGGATTCGAGAGTTGTGCATTGATGATGTGGCACTCATTCCCTCAAACAGTGATACGCTTTTCACATTAAAACATCTAAGTGCGAAAATCAGATTGTCGAAATTGTTAGTTGGTAAAGTAACAACTCGTTCATTGGTAGCGCAAGGAGTATCCATTACTTTAGTCAAAAAAGATTCAATCGATAATTATTCTATCTTTTTGAAAAGTGATAGTAAAAAAGAAGATCAGTCAGTAAAAGATAATTCAATAGGACTCAATGAACGCTTTGCTTCTGTTTATGAAAAGATTAATGATTTGTTTAATGAGGAAATCACTTTAGAAAATTTTCATTTATCCTATCAGAAAAACGATGTTGTTGAATCACTTGATTTACCATTGCTGAATTTTGATGGAGAGAAATTTAATTCTTCATTGGTAATGAATTCCAAAGAAGGAAAATCGGATTGGCAAATTGTTGGTACAGCTAATGCATCAGAAGGGGAGTATGATTTTTCAATGGTGCGTAAGTCATCTAACGTTGTTGCATTACCGTTTGTTGATTTGTATGACGGATTTAAATTTTGTTTCGATAAAGCCAATATTAAATTAAAAGCAGATATCAGTGAAAATAATGTTCCATTCTCTGTTATTTTTTCAATGGATAATTTCCTCGTTAATCATTGGAGAATTTCACCCGAAAACGTAGTTATTCCTGCAATGGCGGCGCAATTCAATTTAAACTTTTCAGAGGATAGTGTCTATACCGCTAGTCCAACATTCTTTTCAGTCAATAAACTGTTAGTGAATTTTCAGACAACATATGCTAGAGGTAAAAAAGGTTATTTGACATTAAACGCAGGCTTCGATGCTCCTCAGGCTCAGTCACTATTTGATGCATTGCCTTCGGGAATGTTCTCCTCGTTTGTAGGCTTTAAAGCGAATGGGGGATTAGCCTATTCGTTACGCTTTCACTTGCCTTTCGATAAGCCAGACTTACTCGACTTTGATTCGAAACTTACACCTAGTAAATTTAGTGTAACGAGTTGGGGTAATGGCGGATTTACAAAAATGAATACTTCGTTTTCGTTCACAGCTATGGATGGAAGTCGACCTGTTCGTTCTTTTCTCGTTGGACCTGAAAATCCGAGTTTTGTTCCGCTTGCTGGCATCTCTCCTTATCTTCAAAACTGTGTACTTACATCCGAAGATCCTAGTTTCTTCAATCATGGTGGATTTGTAGAGGAAGCCTTTAAACAATCAATTGCTACCAATTTTAAGAAGGGTAGATTCGTGCGCGGCGGTAGTACTATCTCTATGCAGCTTGTCAAAAATGTTTTCTTGAGTCGTAATAAAACAATTGCACGTAAGCTTGAAGAGGTTTTGATTGTATGGCTCATAGAGCGTAATCGATTGGTTTCAAAAGAAAGAATGTTTGAGGTCTATTTGAATATTATCGAGTGGGGACCAAATGTTTATGGTATTGGTGAAGCCTCGAATTATTACTTCGAAAAGCCAGCATCAGCGCTAAACTTACAGGAATCGTGTTTCCTTTCAAGCATTATTCCTCATCCTAAATATTATAAATCGGCATTCGACTCTACAGGTGCTTTCTCGAATTCGATGAAGAACTATTATAAAATGATTGCTAATCGTTTGGTTACGCGTGAGAAAATAGCTGCGGCAGAGGTGGATACCAATTTCCTTCCGATGCATTTTTCGCAGGCATGCAAAAATTATCTCATGCCTCCTGATACCTTGGTAATCGATTCATTAGAAGTGATTGAGCCCCTTGAAATAGTGGAGTAAAGCTTCTTTATTTCGATTGGTAGTATCACAATCATTTACCCCTTTTAATCAGGAAAAATTCTGCTTTCTCACAACAATAATGTTAAAAAACTACTGTTTTGGTTAGTAACTTCCCCTTGAGGAATTGCTAAATTTGAGACGCGTGTCGTGTTAGTTTACGACCTTTGCAAAAATTAATTTTAATTGAAGATTTAAGATGGCGAAAAAGAACGAATTAACTATTGACCATAATTATACCGAAGATAGTATCCAAAGTCTTGACTGGAAGCAACACATCCGCTTACGTCCTGGAATGTATATCGGTAAGTTAGGTGATGGTTCAAGTAAAGATGATGGTATCTATGTTTTGTTGAAAGAGGTAGTTGATAATTGTATCGATGAATATGTGATGGGGTATGGTAAAAAGATTGAAATTGAAGTAAAAGAAGGCCGTTGCCGTGTTCGTGATTATGGTCGTGGAATTCCCCTGGGAAAAGTAGTAGAGTGCGTTTCAAAAATTAATACAGGTGGTAAATACGATAGTCAGGCTTTCCAAAAGTCGGTTGGTTTGAATGGAGTAGGTACGAAAGCCGTTAATGCCCTTTCTTCTTATTTCAGAGTGCAAGCGGTTCGTCAGGGTAAAACAACATGGGCAGAATTCGAGAGAGGAGAGTTGACAAAAACGAAACATGAATTGCCAACTGATTTATCAGATGGTACTGAAGTATCATTCGATTGTGATGGTGATATTTTTACGGATTACCATTATCGCATGGATTACATCGAAACGATGGTGCGTAACTATACGTTTTTGAATGTTGGTTTAACAATCGTTTTTAACGGACAAGAATTCAGATCGGAAAATGGATTACTTGATTTGTTGAATACGCATATCAGCGATGAACCATTATATCCTGTCATTCATTTACGTTCGAAGGACATTGAGATTGCGTTTACGCATACAACTGCTTACGGAGAAGATTATTATTCATTCGTTAACGGACAACATACAACACAAGGTGGTACTCACTTAGCAGCTTTCCGCGAGGCATTGGTAAAAACAGCACGCGACTTCTACGGAAAAGATTTTGATCCTGCAGATGTTCGTACGTCAATTACCGGTGCAATCAGCGTGCGTATTCAAGAGCCCGTGTTTGAATCGCAAACAAAAACAAAATTAGGTTCTCAAAATACGCATCCAGGTGGACCATCACTTCGAACGTGGATCGTTGACTTTGTAAGTAATCAATTAGATAATTATTTACATAAGCATCCTGAAACAGCTGAAGCTTGGAAGAAGAAGATTCTTCAAAGTGAAAGAGAAAGAAAAGAAATAGCTGGAATTAAAAAGCTCGCAAACGAAAGAGCGAAGAAAGCAAACCTTCATAATAAAAAACTTCGCGATTGTCGTGCACATCTAACGGATATGCGTAACCCCGAAAGAATGAATACTACGTTATTTATTACCGAGGGTGATTCAGCTTCTGGTTCTATTACGATTGCACGTGATGTAAATACGCAAGCGGTGTTTAGCTTGAAAGGAAAGCCGCTTAATTGTTTCGGATTAACAAAAAAGATTGTTTACGAAAACGAAGAGTTTAACCTTTTACAGAATGCACTTAACATTGAAGATGGTTTAGAAACGTTACGTTACAACAGAATTGTAATTGCAACCGATGCCGATGTGGATGGTATGCATATTCGTTTGTTGCTACTCACTTTCTTCTTACAGTTCTTCCCTGAATTAGTAAAGAATAATCACGTTTACATTTTACAAACGCCGTTATTCCGTGTGCGTAATAAAAAAGAAACTATTTATTGTTACAGTGATATGGAACGTCAGCTGGCTATTCAAAAGTTGGGTGCGAAACCAGAGATTACACGATTTAAGGGACTCGGAGAAATTTCTCCTGATGAGTTTAAGAACTTTATTGGAAAGAAAATTCGTCTCGACCCTGTTACTTTGCAAGGTGAATCATCATTGCATAGCTTGTTAGATTATTACATGGGTAAAAATACTCCCGATCGTCAGGAGTTTATTATAAGTAATCTTCGTATAGAAGAAGAATTAGAGCCATTAGAAGAAAAAGAAAATGTTGAACTAGAAACGGCTGAATAATATTTTTAAAAATGCAGAAAGATTTGGATAATTCGAAAGATAAAAGAGATGAACAACATGGTCAGGTAGGAACCATGTACCAGAATTGGTTTTTAGATTATGCTTCTTATGTAATCATGGAGCGTGCAGTGCCTTATCTCGATGACGGTGTTAAACCTGTTCAACGAAGAGTGTTGCATGCAATGTGGGAGTTAGAAGATGGTCGTTATAATAAGGTAGCGAATATCATCGGACATACGATGAAGTATCATCCGCATGGTGATGTTTCTATCGGTGATGCACTAGTGCAAATAGGACAAAAGAATTTATTAATCGATACGCAGGGAAACTGGGGAAATATTTTTACTGGTGATAGTGCAGCTGCTTCTCGTTACATTGAAGCTCGTTTGAGTAAGTTTGCTTTAGAAGTTTTATATAATCCTAAAACAACAATATGGCAATCTTCTTATGATGGTAGAAATAAAGAGCCTGTTGCATTACCAGTTAAATTTCCTTTGTTACTTGCATTAGGTGTTGAAGGGATTGCAGTTGGATTAGCTTGTAAAATTTTACCTCACAACTTCATCGAATTGATTGAAGCTTCAATCGATTCTTTACGTGGTAAAAAAGTAGATCTTGTTCCTGATTTCCCAACAGGTGGTATTGCCGATTTTTCTAAGTACAATGATGGTTTAAGAGGAGGTAAAATTCGTGTTCGTGCTGTCATCGAGAAGAAAGATAAAAAGACACTCGTTGTCAAAGAAATTCCTTTTGGTACAACAACGTCAAGCTTGATTGATTCGATTCTTGCAGCAAATGAAAAGGGTAAAATTAAAATCAAAAAAGTTGAAGATAATACAGCTGCTAACGTAGAAGTTGTTATTCACCTTCATCCTGATTCATCCGAAGATATCGATAAAACAATTGAAGCTTTATATGCATTCACAGATTGTGAAGTAAGTATCTCACCTAACTCCTGCGTTATCCTTGATGGCAAGCCACAGTTTTTATCGGTGAATGAAATTTTACGTCTCACAGCTCTTAATACAATGGAGTTGTTAAAGCGTGAATTGCAAATTCGCCTCGGAGAATTAGAAGAGAACTGGCATTTTAGCTCGTTAGAAAAGATTTTCATCGAGAAGAAAATCTATCGTAATATCGAAGATTGTGAGACTTGGGAAGCAGTGATGGAAACAATTCATAAGGGATTAAAACCTTATAAGAAAATGTTCTATCGTGATATTACTGATGAAGATGTAGTTCGCTTGACAGAAATTAAAATTAAGCGTATTTCTAAGTTTGATGCTTTCAAAGCTGATGAACATATCAAAGGTTTGGAAGATGAAATTAAAGCAGTGAAGTACGATCTTGATAATATCAAGAACTACACAATTAATTTCTATAAGAACTTACTAAAGAAATACGGAAAGGGCAGAGAGCGTAAAACACAAATCAGCGAATTCGAAACAATCGTAGCTTCTAAAGTAGTTATCAATAATGCAAAGCTTTATGTTAATCGTGCTGAAGGCTTCGTAGGTATCGGACTAAAGAAAGATGAGTTTGTTGCTGACTGTTCGGATATAGATGACGTTATAGCGTTTACTTCAGATGGTAAAGTGATGGTGACGAAAGTGTCTGATAAGTCGTACATAGGAAAAGATATTATTCACGTTACTGTATTTAAAAAGGATCAGGACGAGAACACCGTTTATAATTTGATTTATCAAGATGGTTCTAAAGGTGCTATCATGATGAAGCGTTTTACCATTGGTGGTGTTACCCGTGATAAAGCCTATGATCTTACGAAAGGACTATTAGGGTCACGTATTCTTTATCTTTCAGTAAGCACGCCGAATGATGGTCCAACAGTAATTGTGAAGTTGAAACCAAAACCAAAGTTGAGAAATTTAGAGTCTGTAATTTATTTCGGAAGTCAATTGATAAAAGGAAGAGGTGTGCAAGGTAATGTTGTGACTAAATTCCCGATTTTAAAAGTGGTGGAAGCAAGTGCTGATCAGGTAACACAATTAAGAAAGAAACAACCTGATTTGTTTTTACCTCCAACTAAAGATGATAAGTCACAAATGAAACTAGAGATATAATGATTTCTGTTTCTAATAATTTTTTATTCAATATAGCCCTGGATTGTATACAGGGCTATAATTTTTTGGAGCCGTTTGCGATCTATCTGAAAAAATATTTTCAGACTAATCCTAAACTTGGCTCGCGCGATAGAAGAAATATTCGTCAGCTTTGTTATGCATGGTGGCGTCTAGGCAATGCCGTTAATGAGCTTCCTAATAATGAACGGTTGGCCATTGCATTGTTTCTTTCCTACGAACACGTTGATGCATTCAGTGAACGTTTCTTTAAAGATGAAAAGTTGCTTGCTTCAATCGTATTGCAACCAAAACTAAAATGTGAATTATTGCAAAAAGAATTTTCAATAGTATTAAATCCATCTGAAATTTTTCCGCTATGTGATTTAATAGAAAATAATTTGCCGTTGAATGATTTTGTTTATGATGGCTTTCTTCGACGGAATTTGTGGATTCGTATAAACAGAAAATTTGAAAAGCAAGCATTAACATTTTTTGAAAACAACAAGATTGATTTTAAAATTCATCCTGCTTCAAATTTAGCTTTACAACTTTCTGATGATTTTGATGTTTTAAATTCAGATGCATATAAGAAAGGTTGGATAGAAATTCAGGATTTGTCGTCACAATTACTTGGTACTAACTATTCTCCTGCATCAAACGAAAAATGGCTTGACGCCTGTGCTGCTTCTGGTGGTAAATCGCTACAGCTTTTAGATTTGCAATCTGATATCGATTTAACGGTAACGGATATCCGTGAATCGATTTTGACTAATCTTCAATTAAGATTTAAGCGGAATCATATTACTAATTATAAATCGAGAGTTGCAGACTGGAGTGATTCAACTGCCCAAAATAGCGCTGCATTATATGATGCAATTATTGCTGATGTCCCCTGTTCAGGATCAGGTACATGGTCACGTACACCTGAGCAGAAGTTGTCAATCACAAAAGAAAAGGTTGAAGCCTTCTCCGAATTACAATATAACATCGCCAGCAATTTATTAGCAGTGCTAAAAAAAGGGGGAGTGCTTTATTATTCTACTTGCTCTGTATATGCACAAGAAAACTCAGAAGTTATTAAACAACTATTAGCTAATCACACGCTAAAATTAGTAGAGCAAAAAATAATATCAGGCGTCGGTTCATATGCCGATAGCATGTATTTAGCTAAGTTGATTAAAAGTTAATGCGATTATCGTAACTCAACGGTCTTACTGCTGCTATAGATTCCATCGATGTAAATTTCAGCAGTGTAAATACCAACGTCGTATTTTTCTCCTGCCGACTCCCACGTCATACATAAGTTAGCATTAGCATTGCTATAGACTAACGACTTGCTTAGTGTAAATTGCATTTGACTATTGCTTTTTGTATCGGTAAAACTACCGCTGCCTTGTGAACGATCTCCAATTACTTTTCCGTTAGGTGATATTAAACGCAAATAAATTGTTCTGCTACCACTCTTTGCAATTTTATTTTCCAAAATGGTAAAGCAAATATCAAATTTTTCTGTGCGTTTTGCTAATACTGTAGGAGCATATTTATCGTTATACTTTTTCTTTAACGTAGCAATATTCAAATATTCTACTCTTAAAACAGATGCTGTGTTGACAGTGTTTTGAAGATCTTTTGAAATCTGTTCCACTTTCGAATTTAAATCGGAATTGTCTTTTTTTAACTTTGTGTTTTCAGCAAGTAAGTTGTCGATTTTTTCTAAATACTGATCACGAAGCTTTTTGATTTCTTTTAACTCCTCAGACAATTTCTTGTTTAACTGATCTTTGTTGCTTTCCGATTTTAGCAATTGTGCAATTTTATCTTCATACGATTTTAAATCCGTATTTGCTTTAGACAGTAAGCTGTCCATTCTTGCATTTTCACCTTTATACTGATTTAATTCAGAGTAGGTCTCATTCAGTTCTTTTTCAATATCTACTCTTGCAGTAATCAAACTGTCACGCTCGTTTTTGCTTTCAGTAATCAGATTGTTTTTTGCTGAATATTGATAGATGTTAAATCCTACAGATATTAAAAGTAGAATTATTAAAATGATGTTCGATTTGTTTTTGTTATCTGACATTGTAATAGTATTAAAATGGATATCGTGCAACTGGGCTTATTGATAATTCACAAAATTCTTTTGCTAAATATTTATAGTAACCATAAAGTGAAATCATTCCTGCATTATCGGTGCAATATTCGAAGTTAGGAATAAAAACATTCCAACCACTGGCATTGACTTCTTCCTGTAGTGCATTTCTGATTCCTTTATTAGCTGATACACCTCCCGAAATTGCGATGGTTTTAATATCGTAATTGCTGGCAGCCAGCTTTAACTTTTTCATTAATGTTTTAATGATGGTATATTGAACTGAGGCACAAATGTCCGCTAAATTTTCACTGATAAAATTCGGGTTTTCTTTAGTCTCCTTCTGCAAAAAATATAACACCGAAGTTTTTAATCCGCTAAAGCTAAAGTCATAACCGCCAATATCAGAAACCGGGAATTTGAATCGATTAGGATTACCAGTTTGTGCTTGCTTATCTACTTCAGGTCCGCCAGGGTAGGGTAGCTTAAGCATTTTAGCCACTTTATCAAATGCTTCTCCTGCCGCATCATCGATTGTTTGTCCGATGATGTTCATTTTTAAATGCGACTCTACCAATACCAATTGGGTATGTCCACCTGAAACCGTCAAACATAAAAACGGGAAGGTAGGGTAAGACTTAATTTCCCCTTGTCTTGATGCAAAATTGCCGATGATATGAGCTTGCATATGGTTCACTTCTATCAGTGGAATGTCGAGCGCCAATGATAACGACTTAGCAAAAGAACAACCGACCAATAAAGCTCCAATTAATCCTGGTCCTCTCGTAAAGGCTACTGCTGTTAATTCATTTACGGTAATTCCCGCTTCTTTAAGTGCTGCATCTACAACGGGTATTATTTGTTGCTGATGTGCTCTGGAAGCCAACTCAGGCACAACGCCACCATACTTAAAATGTACCTCTTGAGTAGCTATAATATTGGAACATACAACACCATTTTTTGTGACGGAGGCTGAGGTCTCGTCACACGAGGTTTCGATGCCTAAAATATAAATGGGATTATTGCTCATTTTGCATCACAAAAGTAACATTTGTTCGTTTACTATTTTATAATAATTCTTTAAAAGTAATGGGGGTGAATTCGTATTTTTGTATATACTTTCTCATAAGTGAAAATTAAAAAGATCGGAAAAATTGTTGCTTTTGTCCTGCTGGGCGTTGTCTTGCTATTTTTTTCGTTGAAAATAGCAATCAAGTCGCCTAAGGTTCAAACATGGGCGGTTAATCTTGTTGGTACTTATTTAAGCAATGAGCTCGATTGTAAAGTTTCTGTTGGCGCAGTTGATATCAAGTTTTTTAAAACAATACAGTTAGATGAAGTGTACTTTGCCGATCAAAAAAAGGACACTGTTATTTTTGCTCCTGAATTGAATGTTACTTTCTCAGCATTTAGTATTCCTAAGCAACGTATCATTATTAGTGAAGTTGAATTGAACCGTGCAAGAATTGGTTTGGTCCGTTACGCTAATCCACGAAGTTTTAATATCGATTTTATCATTGATTATTTTTCTTCTTCAGAAAAGAAAAAAACAAAATCGAAAAAATGGGATTTGAAAATTGAAGATGTAAGGCTTACAGATAATATCATATCCTATCGCGATTTGAAATATAATGATGCTACATCATGTATTAACTGGGATGATGCCTATTTTACCAATGTTAATTTGCATGTAACGGATATTATTCCTGATACCAATCAAACTACATTAAATATTCGTCAGCTTTCTTTGAAAGAGAAGAGCGGATTCGTTTTAAATTCTTTTGCAACGAAAGTTGCAATTGCAGATAAAATTATCGATTTAAAAACGCTAGCGGCCAAAACTCCTAATAGCGATATTCTTTGCGATTTTAATATGAAGTATAATTCAATGGAAGATTTTGAAGACTTCATCAATAAAGTTAATTGCAAAGGACAGATTTATGATAGTAAAGTATCTTTTAAAGATTTGAAATATTTTTCGAGTGAATTGAAAGATGTGGATGAGTCTGTATATGTTTCAGGAACCTACAAAGGCACAGTCAGTAAATTCAAAACAAAAAATCTAGTTTTAAAATTTACGGATGATTTATATTTCCGTGGTAATGTTGCTATGACAGGATTGCCAGATATGGAGTCGACCTCCATGTTTATTGAAGCAGCTGATTTATGCTTGAATAAAAAAGATGTGGAGTCGCTTCCACAGTATCCATTCGATTTAAAAAAGAATATTGTTCTACCAAATAATATTGCATTACTTGGTAAAGTGCATTACTCAGGATCTTTTGAAGGGTACTTTTATGACTTTGTATCTCGAGGAAATATTACAACTGATATTGGTAATATTAATACTGATATAAACTTTAAAGTTGAAAAGGAAGATAAGAATACTGCATATACAGGGGATGTTGGTTTAGTTAATTTTAATGTAGGAAAGTTTTGGAAACTAGATCCTGAAGTAGGTGCTGCAACCTTGAATGTTAAGGTGCAAGGTCACGGATTGGAAATAAAGAATGTAGTTGCCAATATTGAAGGTAAAGTAGATAAATTGCATTTGCATGGCTATAATTATTCAAACATTTCATTGAATGGTCAGTTTGCAAAAAAGTTGTTTAATGGTGAGTTTATAGTTGCAGATCCAAATCTTGATATGGATTTTCAAGGGGATGTTGATTTTAGTGGTAACCTTCCTGAAATGCATTTTAATTCCACTGTGCGCACTGCAATGCTTTCAAAGCTAAAACTAATCGACAGAGATTTGTCTGCTAATGTTACCACAGATATTTCTATTAATCTAGTGGGTGATAATATCGAAAATACACAGGGAACAATCAGTATTGAAGATTTGCAATACAGCGAAAATGATAAATCAATCAATATAGCGCAGATTGATGTAGAGTCGATTATTAATGACAAGCGAATATTAAAAATCAACTCTGATGCTTTTAATTGTTTACTGACAGGGAGGTTTAATCTAGATAAAGTATTATCTGCATCAAAGGTTGTGTTTTCTAATTATATTCCCACTAACACGACTATGCAAATTAGTCGCGATGTGCCGCAGAAATTAAATTTTAAAATTGATTTAAATAGAGTTCAAAGTATTTTGGATGTTTTTTATCCTGCGTTAAAAATTGCGGATAATACAAGCATCAGTGGTAACTTAAATTCAGAAGCTTTTGAATTATCATTGGATGCAAAAAGTAAATACGTGGCATATGAAAACATTTCGTTGCATAACTTTTTGTTGAGTGGTGAAGTTGCTAATGAAAACTTTCAATTGCAAACAAGTTTAGATTCTGTTTATGTAGATGATGAATTGCTAATTGGTGAAGTAGATTTAGAAGGTATCACCGGTTTTGATACGGCTAGTATTCATGTTGAATTGTCGGGTGAAGAGAAAAAGATTAATAACGCTGACTTTCGATTTGACACAAAAATTTTACCTACAGGTTACACTACATTAAAAGTTATTCCTGATCACCTAGTGATGAATGGAAGTACATGGTTTTTAAACAACGAAAATTATTTACTTATTGATTCAACAGGTGTATTGTTTAGTAAGTTTGATTTTAACTCGGAAGATCAATTCGTAGGTATATCAGGAATATTATCTCAAGATACTACAGCTAAAATTAAAGTGAAATTTGAGAATTTTGAAACTGGGAACTTAAATGATGTACTTAAGATTTATGATGCTCAAATAAGTGGTATCGCCAATGGAGAAGCAGAGATAACTTCATTATTAAAGAAGCCGTTAATAGATGCTAATTTATCAATACAACGTTTATGTTGGTTTGCTGATACATTAGGCGATGCAAATATTATCACTGAGTTTGATGGAAATGAAAATGTGGTTGTAATCAGAGGAGACTTAACCCATGGTGGCGATAAAAATTTCCTTATTAATGGTAAATATTATTTGAAGGAAAAAGATGATGAACTAGACTTTACAGTTAAAGTCAAAAAAACACGACTGCAATCGTTTAGTCATTATGCACAAGATATATTTTCAAATTTATCTGGTATTGCAAGTGGAGAGTTGAAATTAGTTGGAACTATTAATAAACCATCATTGACTGGTAATCTTACTCTGCAAAAAGTAAATCTTACCTTGGATTATTTAAAGACAACTTACAATTTAAATACAGAGTTGGAATTGCTTAACAATAAAATCCTTTTTAGAGATGTAACAATTAATGATATTAAAGGCAATCAAGCAAAACTTAATGGTTCGATAACGCACAATTACTTAAAGGATTGGAATTTCGATTTAGAATTCAAAGCAAATAATATTCAAGTATTAAACACAACGGCTAGTGATAATGATGTATATTATGGAGAAGCTTATGCATCGGGAAGTACAGTAATTAAAGGCCCTGTAGATAATCTTTCATTTAATATCGGATTAAAATCAGAGAAGGGAACAAAGATTTATATTCCACTCAGTAATCCTGAAGAAATTAGTAAAACAGGATTTGTCACTTTTGTTAATCAGTCTGATAATATTGCTAATTCATTAAAGCAAGATTCAATTGACTTCAGTGGAATGACTATCGATATGTCGTTGGAAGCAACAACTGATGCTATTATTTCTTTGGTGTTTGATTCTAAAATTGGTGATGTAATTGAAGGTACAGGTAAAGGTAATTTGCGAATGACTGTGACACCTACGGAAGATTTAAAGATGTATGGTAATTATGAATTAGAAAGTGGTAAGTATTTATTTACCATGCAAAATGTATTGAACAAGAACTTTTACTTAGAGCGTGGTGGTTATATCCGCTGGAATGGTGATCCATACGATGCAAATATTAATATCAGTGCATTGTATAAACCTAAAGTGAGTTTATTCGATTTATTTCAAGACAGCACCTTCAAAAAGAATGTGCCTGTAACACTTAAACTGAATTTGACCGACAAATTATTCAATCCAAATATCTCTTTCGATATTAGTGTTCAGAATGTAGATCCAACAGTTGAAACTCAGATTAAACGATTAATCAATACAGAAGAAGAAAAATACCGTCAGGCAATTTCATTGATTGTAGCCAAACGTTTTACTACACCAAGTGATTTAAGTGATCGTGGTGGTGTTTCTTCAGGGGCGATTGTAGGTTCTAATGCTTATGAATTATTAACTAATCAGTTAAGTAACTGGGCATCGCAGATAAGTGATCAATTCGATGTAAACGTAAGTTATAATCCAGGTGATCAGGTTACAAATGATCAGATTGAAGTAGGGGTTCAAACATCAATATTTAATAATAGAATTCTTATAGATGTTAGTGGCGGTACTGCTAATACGCCAACCAAAGGGCAAAATACAACGAATATTGTTGGTGATTTTAACGTGGAATACATGGCTAGTAAAGACGGTCGATTTAAGCTTAAAGCATTTAATAGATCGAATAATAATACCCTAATTAATAATATTAACTCGAATTATACCCAAGGGGTTGGGGTCTTCTATCGACAAGAGTTTAATTCTTTTAAAGATCTTTTCAAAAGAAAGAAAAAGTAGAAATTACCCCTGTATTCATATTGAAAATAGTTAATTAATTGTAAAAATGCATAATATCAATTATGCTTGCCCCTATATATATGTTTTTTATAATAATATGGTTTGGCGTTTCTAAATAAAATTTCGCAAATTTGCTCAACAGATTAGAACAATATTATGACAACTCAAACAAACAGTGTTAAAGCGCTTATCAAAGAGCTCGAAAACGGAAAGCGTCAGCTAAAAGCAGAATTCGATCGCAGCATGAATGCATTAGATGCAGCGATTAGAGTATTATCAATTTCAAAATTAGACCCCTCTGATTTCGTTAAAGGTGGGCTAGGGCGTAAACCTGGTCGTCCAATGAAAGGAGAGATCGATTTGAAAATGATCGTACGTAAAATCAAAGGTAAAGGCAAGAGAGGTCGTCCAGTTGGATCTCGTGCTCAGTTTCACGGTAACTTAACGCAAACGCTTTATGATCTAGTATTAGCTCAGAAACGTTTCGTTCACAATCGTGATATTGTTGCAATGATGATGAAGAAATATCCTAATGTAGATCGTTCTGAATTCGCTAAGAAAGTATCTGTATTGTTGGCTTCATTAAAGAAACAAGAGCGTCTTGTTACCTATCAAGATGGTGGATACCGTAAGAATATGTTTTGGGGTACTCGCGAGTGGATGAAAAGTGGTAAGCCAGTGAAAGGTAAAGAACCAAAGAAATAATCATTAATTATTATAAAATAAAAAAGAGGGCTGATTTATCAGCCCTCTTTTTATTTACACTAAGTTGAGAATTATTTTTTCTCGTCTTTTACTTCTTCGAATTCAACATCAGTAACATTGTCACCAGCATTATTCGTAGGCCCTTGGTCAGGAGTCCCTTCAGTTTGCTGTGATGCATTATACATGTCTTGCGAAGCAGATTGCCAAGCGGCATTTAAGTTTGTCATTGCAGCTTCAATTCCAGCTAAATCGCGGTTTTTATGCGCCTCTTTTAATTCGTTTAGACCAGATTCAATAGCCGATTTCTTATCTGCAGGGATCTTGTCTCCAAACTCAGTTAATTGTTTTTCGCTTTGGAAGATTAGTGAATCAGCCTGATTGATTTTATCTGCTTCTTCTTTCATCTTACGATCTGCATCTGCATTTGCTTCAGCTTCTTCTTTCATACGTTTGATTTCGTCGTCATTTAATCCTGATGATGCTTCAATACGAATATTTTGACTCTTGCCCGTTGCTTTATCCTTTGCAGTTACATGGAGAATTCCATTAGCATCAATATCAAAAATAACTTCGATTTGAGGCACACCACGTGGAGCAGGAGGGATGCTATCTAAGTGAAAGCGACCAATTGTTCTATTGTCTTTCGCCATCGGTCTCTCACCTTGTAAGATGTGAATCTCAACAGATGGTTGGTTGTCTGAAGCCGTTGAAAACACTTCTGATTTTTTCGAAGGAATGGTGGTATTGGCTTCAATTAATTTCGTCATTACTCCACCCATTGTTTCAATTCCTAGTGATAACGGAGTTACATCAAGTAATAATACATCTTTTACTTCTCCTGTTAATACCGCTCCTTGAATTGCTGCACCTAATGCAACTACTTCATCAGGATTAACACCTTTAGATGGCTTCTTACCAAAGAATTTCTCAACGATTTCTTGAATGGCAGGAATTCTTGTTGATCCACCTACTAAAATGACTTCATCGATATTAGATGCTGTCATTTTTGCATCAGCCAATGCTTTTTTACATGGCTCTAATGTTCTCTGAATTAAAGAATCTGCTAATTGTTCAAATTTAGAACGCGTTAATGTTTTTACTAAGTGTTTAGGAATTCCATCAACTGGCATAATGTAAGGCAAGTTGATTTCTGTTTGAGATGAACTAGATAATTCAATCTTCGCTTTCTCAGCAGCCTCTTTTAAACGCTGCATAGCCATAGGGTCTTTTTTAAGATCAATGCCTTCATCGTTCTTAAACTCCTGACTTAACCAATCAATAATTACTTGGTCGAAATCATCACCACCTAAGTGTGTATCTCCATTTGTTGACTTTACTTCAAATACACCATCTCCTAATTCTAAGATCGAAATATCGAATGTACCACCTCCTAAATCGAATACAGCAACTTTCGTATCTGTATGTTTTTTATCCAAGCCATATGCTAAAGCAGCAGCTGTAGGTTCATTGATAATTCTTAACACTTTTAATCCAGAAATTTCACCAGCTTCTTTAGTTGCCTGGCGCTGCGCATCATTAAAATAAGCAGGAACTGTAATTACAGCTTCACTTACTTCGTACCCTAAATAATCTTCAGCTGTTTTTTTCATTTTTTGTAAAATCATTGCTGAGATTTCTTGTGGAGTATATAAACGCTCCTCAATTTTTACTCTTGGTGTGTTGTTGTCACCCTTAACAACTTCGTAAGGCACTCTTGAAATTTCGTTTGTCATTTTATCAAATGACTCACCCATGAATCGCTTAATAGATTGAATGGTGTGTTTAGGGTTTGTGATTGCTTGACGCTTTGCAGGGTCTCCTACTTTGCGTTCACCATCCTTAATAAAGGCAACCATCGATGGTGTTGTTCTGCGACCTTCACTGTTCGCGATGACTGTAGGCTCACTACCTTCCATTACAGCAACGCAAGAGTTCGTTGTTCCAAGGTCAATTCCAATTACTTTTCTCATATGTTTGATTTTTAGTTTTAAAAATTTCGCGGCCGTTGGCAATACATATGCCATCAGAGTTTTCTGTCATAAATATGACAATTAATCGTAAAAGGTTTGAATTAAATCTGACAGAGTGACAAATAGTCCTACAATTTAGTTAAAAAGTCCTGTAGTATATTTACCGTAAAGTAAAGAATCTTGCGAAGGAGTATTGAACTTCATATTATAGACAGTACTTGACCAACGGCTTGTGAAGATTCCTTTTCCATTGCTAAGGTTGGTATATTCAGGAATGTAATTCACTGTATTCCCTGGCGCATTTACCTGAATGTAATTGTATAAGTCTGGTGTTCCAACAGTAAAAACAAAATCAGCTGCAACATAACCTATTGGTCGACTAACACTATTATCTTTTGGAATGCGTTGCTTCAAATAACTGAAGAACGTAGCGCCATCAATTAAAAAAGTTAATGATTGTCCTCCATTCGTGTTCGTGCTCAATATGTTTTCAAGATAGTAATCGATGTACTTATCTGTACCTACTGTCGCACCTGGCTTAAATTCTTTGTATTTAAAACGCATAATGAGGCCATACACTTTTCCATTCCTTGCACTTCCAATTTTTACATTGTAAGGATAGTCGGAGGCAAGATTTATTTTTGATGATGGGAAAAGGCTTTGTTGACTAATTGTTTCGACAAGATTAGTAGAGGCCACAGATGTTAAACCTGTTGCTTTATTTTTTAACTCAAAGCGGTAGATTGCATCTGTTTTTAATTTGAAATACGGTTTCAGATTAATTGTTCCGTTAATACGTTCTTGAAGAAATAATTGATAAAGACGATGCTTCTCATCAGTAAAAAGACCTTCTTCTTTGACTTTGCTGAAAGTTGGTTGTAATCTAATTGTATCCGTCTGCTGCCCGTTTATTACGCTGTAAATAGTCACATCAACTTCTGAAGTGTCGTAGTAAATGCTGTCTGCATATTGAGCCATCAGAAGCGCATTTCCTTCTCCTAAAAAACCTTTCTGAATACGGACGTAGTGTACGGTATCGTTTTTATTGAGTAATCCGTAAACGATTGGGGTCTCCTTATACTCATCTAAAATATCAAGCGAATTGTCGCAAGATGAAATCAGAAGGCCAAGTACCAAACATAAAACAAAAAAAGCGGATTTTTTTTTCATTGGTCAAATTTAGTTAATCTCCTTGTAAATCGTTTAGTCAAGGAATAATAAATATATTAGCCTTTTAATTCGATGATTAATCAAATTGTTGCCGGTGTAGGATTAGGTTTGTTAATGGCCATTATGCTTGGGCCGGTGTTTTTTATGTTGATTAACATTAGCATCAAAAATGGTTTTCGTTCAGCATTTTATTTTGCATTGGGAGTAGTTTTAAGCGATGGTTTTTACATTTCAATAATAGAATTCAGTAAGTCATTGGTTGGATTTCTTGATAGCCATCGTGATTGGGTTGCTATAGTTGGTGGGATATTATTAATCGGGTTTGGGATTTCTTCAATTGTAACCAAGGTTTCTGACCCAAAGGATATTGCAATTAAAAATGATGTTAGTTCGAAAGACTTATTTTTCGATATTATAAAAGGGTTTGTCATGAACGCCTTGAATCCATTTGTATTGTTTTTCTGGATTGGTGTAAGCACTACTTTAGTTGTTAATAAGTCGGGTGGTTCTTTAGATTCAGTTATTTTTTTTAGCAGCACACTTACGACCATTTTTTTAACTGATTTACTAAAAGCTGCATTAGCAATTAATCTAAAGAAAATGATGACCGTACGCTTTATTTCAATCTTAAATAAGATTTCTGGTGTGGGTTTAATTTTGTTTGGATGCCGCTTGATTTATTTGCTTTGGGCTGGTCTAATCTAAAAGTAAACTGTAAGGTTTTGCCAAATAGTTATCAACTTAATTTGTATTCCGTCCGTTAGAGCTTTAAATTTAACAATCTACTCAAAATTTTATCGGAGTTATTTACCCACTATTTTTTGCCTTTGGCGGAAATTAATTCATGAATTCGATTAGTTTATAGTAGATTGTGTCATCTAATAAATAATGAATACCGAGATATTAAAAGACACGGCTCCTGAGCTAATAACACTACTTGAAAAGTATGTTAATGTTGCATCTGACAAATCAAAAGTTATGATGACAACTACTACTTTTAATATTCTTAATATTGACCAACATACTATTGATGCTGTCGTTAATCTGAAAAAGATCAATGATATTCGCTTTGTAAATAAATTTCAAGAAGCAATCAATGAAAAATTGCCTGTTGGAGGAATTTATATTGGATGCGTTGAAACACACGAACAAAGAATACTCCGTATTAAAAGTAAATTTCCGCCAGTTGTATCTCAAATGTACCAACTCGGAGATTTTGTATTTAAGAGAGTTTGGCCTAAACTTCCATTCTTAAAGAAATTATATTTTTTCCTTACCGACGGAAGAAACCGCGCAATGTCGAAAGCAGAAGCTTTAGGGCGATTGTGTTCATGTGGTTTCAGGATTTTAGAAATCAAGGAAATTAACAATAAACTTTATTTTGTTGGTCAGAAAGAAAAGGCTCCAGTATATGATTTAAACCCTTCCTACGGACCATTATTCGCGATGAGAAGAGTAGGTAAAGATGGGAAAATAATTAGCGTTTATAAGTTCCGCACCATGTATCCCTATGCTGAATACCTTCAGGAATATATCTACGAGACTAATAATTTAACTGAAGGCGGCAAGTTCGCCGATGACTTTAGAATTACTCGATGGGGAGCATTTCTAAGAAAATGCTGGTTGGATGAATTACCAATGATTTATAACCTTTTAAAAGGTGATTTGAAAATAGTCGGTGTACGTCCTTTAAGTCGTCATTATTATTCTCTTTATACTAAAGAGTTGCAGGAAAAAAGAAAAGATTCCAAGCCAGGTTTGCTTCCACCTTTTTATGTAGATATGCCTAAGACTTTAGAAGAGATTATTAATTCAGAATTGAAGTACTTAAAAGAATATGAGAAGGCACCTATAAAAACAGATTTTCAATATTTCTGGGCGATACTTAACAATATTTTTATCAAAAAGGCTAGAAGTAATTAATCCTTTTTTTCTTGTAATTTTTCTTTCAAATGGTAAATTGTTATAAAGGCCATTAAAATTAATGGAGAAAGAAAAAGATCTTCTAGGTAATGAGCTAGTCCAGCACTTAAGCGATAATCGACTTTAAAATTGTACAGGGTCAGAAATACAAAACTTAGTCCCATGTAAATTAAATAGGTTGCCACCAATATCTTTCCTAAGTATTTATCGCGAGTATGCATTACTAATACTAGGTAGCATAGTGCAATATAAATGATGCTAAAAAAAATGGATGATTGCAGTTTAGGCGATAATTGAAAGCTAACGAGATTACTGACCTCATTTGTGTAATTTGTTATTTCCGTTTTAGGATATTTATTTAAAAAATGAAATCCTTTTTGACTAATCACTAATAATTTATCTTCTCGTTTCCATCCAAAAAACAATAGCACTAAAAAAGATAAAGCCGCAAGTATATTGTTGAAGGGTTTCGTTAAACGAATCATTTTTTTAAAGTAGCTAAGCGATTTACCCAAACGATCCAAAGTCCGAATATTATTCCGTAAACAATTATTACAAAAGTATAATGATGATTAAATTCTAAATATGCTGGATTGTAATACTGTATTAGTGCAAGTGAAGCTGCTCTAATAAAGTTTGATATGTGGATTATGAAAATTCCAAGTGGAATAAACCATAATTTCTTTATTGTACCGCCGGGAAAGCAAAGGACAAATCCAGCAAATAGTGCAAATAGTTCTAATCCATTACAAGGATTACCAACACCAACCATTCGCTTGGTATTGATATCAATTAAAAATTGATGGTTGCCAGGTTCGATAGAAGTAGTATACCCCAACAACTTTAAAAAAACGCTTGCATCATATGCTACACGATGATTAAGCCAATCGTTAACTCCTGATTGAGCAATGATAAAGTCGTTAAAGATGAACCATGCTACATAAAGCAGTATAGCTTTAATAATAAATACAACTACGATTTTGTATTGAGAATTTAAAATACCGACTTTCATACAGGGTAAAAATAAAAAAAGGTTAGCAAATGCTAACCTTTTTTTATTTTGTTTTTAAGAATTACTTCTCTTTTCTTTTATCGTTAATTTTTTTGATGCCATAACCAGCACCTGCTACTAACAAAGCACTTAAACCACCATCGATAGGTACATTAGGGTTGCAACTTTGCGCAAATAGAGGAGAAGAGGCTAATACCATTAATCCGATTAAAGGTAACGCAATTAGGATTTTATTTTTCATAGTTAAATAATTTTTCTTGCTTTATCTAACAAATATAGGGCGCGAAAAAACAGGATGCAAGAAAAATCTTCTTTTTTTTAAGGTCTGTGTAAAAAGGACCTAATCTTTGTAGCGAGGGCGGGGCTCGAACCCGCGACCTCAGCATTATGAGTGCTGCGCTCTAACCAACTGAGCTACCTCGCCAATTCTGGTTTTAAGAGGTGCAAATGTATTAAAAATTGTCAAAACAAATAGAGTAGTGTCATTTTTTAGATTCATATGATTGAAAATGTGCTTAAAAATTTGTTTTAAGTCGCATGTTTTATGTAAATTAGTCAGTTATAATCAAGTTTAAATTTCTTTCGTTTGTAAAGAATCTAATTAATAATCGACTTATGTTTAATTTCTACAACAAAAACTTTTTTTGTTTATCGTTTCTGATTTGTTTTTTGGCGGTAAATGGTTTTTCCCAAACATTATCAACTTATCAATTTACCAGCTCAACAAGTACATTCAGTCTAATTACTGGCGGGACCTTACTAGGTAAAACTACAGCGAGTACTGGTAATATTCCTTCTTTGGATAAGGCAGTTTATAATCTTCCGGCTGGCACTATACCTTTCTCATTTAAGTTTGAAAACAATTCATATACGGGGATGTATGTAAGTTCAAATGGATTCATCACATTTGGTACATTATCGCCGAATGTTTCATTGAATCTTCCCTTGTCAGATAATTCTGCATTTGCTGGAGTACTTGCGCCAATGGCCAATGACTTGAACGGATTTTATAATGCAGTTGATACAACAAAAAATTCGGAAATAAGGTATCAGGTTTTAGGTTCTTCACCTAACAGAGTTTTTGTTGTGCAATGGAAGTTTATGCGTCCATGGTCTAGCGCAACTACGCTTGTTAACTATTTAAACTTTCAGGTTAAACTATATGAAACATCAAATGCGATAGAGTATTGTTATGGAAATGTAGGAACAGGATTTTCTACAAGTGCTGCAGGTAACAAAATGCAAGTAGGGTTGAGAGGTGTTAATAATACATTCCCAACTAATGTATTAAATAGGAGTGTAGTTACAGGGACACACACTAGTTGGCTTAATTCAGTTGCAGGTGCTGCAAATAATGCTAATTGTAATGTAGGAAGCACGTTAAATCCGAATAATATTGTTTTTCGATTTGCTCCTCCTTCTTGCCCTCCTCCTTCTGGTTTTTCTGCTACATATGTGACTAAAACGTCAGCAATAATTGGTTGGAATCCCGCTGTTTCAGCCTTAAAATATAAAGTCGAATATGGACTTAATGGGTTTACATTAGGAAACGGTACTAGGTCAGAAGTGACAACGAATACCATTAATTTATCGGGATTAACAGCTCAAACAACCTATCAGATTTACGTGCGACAATTTTGTAGTTTGACGGATTCAAGCTCGATTCAAAGTTTTACATTTACTACGGGATCAGACGGAGAAGACTGTTTAACTGCAGCCTCCTTATCATTGCAGAATTCACTGTCTACCATTTCTTACTCTTCAGTTGCTTCTGGGGTTTCTTTAAATGCCCCAAACAATATTTGTTCTGATTCTATTGGAAAGGTTGGTGACGATGATGTTTGGTTTAAGTTCATTGCTCCCTCTACCAATAATTCTAAGATAGTCGTTACCACACAAGCTGGAACAATCAACGATTGGGTAATGGAAGTTTGGACTAATTGTCCAGGTTCAAATATTAACGCTTATCGTTGCGCAGATGATGTTAATGGATTTATGCCAGAAATTTCATTATGTCAAAACGAGTACACGCCAGGTGCCACTTATTATGTTCGGATTTGGACTTACTCGCGAGGAGTAAGCGGGACCTGTAGTGTGGCTGCTTACACGACTACAGCTTGTCCATTGCCTCCCGCAAATGATGACTGTGCTACATCAACCTATATTACCATAACACCGCCTCAATCTTGCCCTGCAAGCGGACAAACATTTACCAATGTTAATGCAACGGTTTCAACAGCTGCAGCTCAGACATGTGATGCCTTGGCCGCAGGATACACCGATGTATGGTTTAAATTTAATACCGGTAATTATGGTGATTTAGATTTGTCAATAACACCTTTAACTGCCGTGGGATTGAAGGCTGCTTTGATATTTGAATGCGGCGGTTTTGAAATTCAATGTTATGCTAATCCAAATGGAACATTTGCGTTGAATGGTTTAAATCCGCAAGCGGATTATGTTTTAAGAGTATGGACTCCAGCAACAGGAACTCCGGGAACATTTAAAATTTGTATTTCTGATCAGTGTGATGCACCAACTGCAACAATAAGCGGGTCTTTTGCAATTTGTTCCGGAGCTATCGTTCAAGCAAAAGTTGATCTAACAGGATATTCGCCTTGGACGTTTATCTATACAGATGGCACAACGAATACTTCAGTTACTACATCCACAAATCCTTACTACATCAATTTAGCTCCTACATCTTCTAAAAATTATACATTAACGAGTGTAAGCGGCCCCTATTGTAGTGGAACAGTTTCCGGAAGTGCTATTGTTAATGTTTCAGCGGTTCCAGTTGTTACTTTGGCTAATCTGGGTACTGTTTGTACTAACACTTCGAAAGTTTTAAATCAAGGAAGTCCATCCGGAGGAGTTTACAGTGGTTCTTATGTTCAGTCAGGCAGTTTCTTCGGAAATTTATCAGGGCCTGGGACATTTACAGTTACCTATACCTATGGTTTAGGTACGGGTTGTCAGCAATCAGCATCAAGCACCATTACAGCTGTTGCCGCTCCAGTTATCACAAGCTTTTCACCTTCAACAGGGCCTGTGGGAACTGATGTTGGGATCTCTGGTTATAATTTCACTGGAGTAAATAATATTCAATTCAATAACATTTCATCTTCACAATTTAACGTGGTGAATGATTTAGCAATTCATGCGATTGTGCCTAGTGGAGCTACTACAGGGGCAATTAAAATAACAAACGCTGAAGGTTGTTTTACTTCCACAGTTAATCCTTTTGGGGTTGGCGTTCCAACTGCATCATGCGTTGTAAATATTAAACTTTTAATTGAGGGGTTCTATGCACTAAATAATTCATTGATACCTGTTTCTGACGCGATAAACGCACCTTTAACCGCAGATACAATAAGTGTTTCTTTATATTCAAGTGCATTCCCATATAATTACATCACCACTAGAAGAACTGTGTTGGATGTAGCAGGAAATGCCTCGGTTTCATTCCCAAGTGTTTACTCTGGAGGAAGTTATTATCTGGTAGTCAATCATCGTAATTCTTTGGAGACATGGAGTAAAAACCCCGTGTTATTGCCACTGGGAGGAATTAACTATAACTTTGCTTCACCAAACTCATCGCAACGAAGTAAAAACACAGCAAAACAATCAATAAATAGTAATTAGAACTTTTATCAAAATTACTCGTTAGAATCCGACATTAAATTATCATACACAAACCATCCAAGCACGACTTATTATGCGTAAATTATTATTGAAACTACTGATGATTTTTCTAATTATTATTGGAAATTATCATTTGGGTACAGCACAAGTTAATCTCTACGATTTTGTTCAAAGTAACGGAACGTACACAGAGTTAACTGGAGCAACTACTCTAGCAACAGCAACCGCAACAACAGGCTCGGGATCGCTCGATGATCTTACTTATACCCTCGCAGCAGGAACGATTCCTTTTTCATTTGTATATGACGGTGTGTCTTATTCGGGATGTGTAGTTAGTACAAATGGATATATGACTTTTGGAGCTACAAGTCCATCTACAACGAGTTATACTCCGATATCGGCATCAACATCCTACGCAGGTGCTATTGCAGCTTTAGGAGGAAATTTGAATGCATATTTCTTTTCAGGAAATGCCTCTCAGACAGGTTCTATCAGTTATCAAACGCTGGGAACTACACCAAACAGAAAGTTTGTGATTCAGTACAAAAATTTTAAGCCTCAAGCACAAAGTGGTACAACATATACTACCGCTATGAATTTTCAAATCGTGTTGAATGAGACATCAAATGCCATTGACGTTATTTATAAATTTACTCAAGGAACATATACAGCCGGATCATACCAGGTTGGTTTAAGAGGTGCAAATAATACATATCCTACAAATATTAAAAACAGATCGGTTGTTACTGGTACAAATACTTGGGCTACATCTGCTAATGGTACAGCAAACACCTCTACATGCGGAATTTCATCTACATTATTACCTGCTCAAGGTTTAAATTTTAGATATGCTCCGACTTCTTGCCCTTCACCAACTAACTTATCAGCTACGCAAATTACAACTAATGGAGCAACTTTATCTTGGACAAATCCAGTAACAGGTGGAACCTTTACTATTGAATATGGTCCTGTTGGTTTTACTCCAGGAACAGGAACAACTATCAATACATCTTCAACGACTGCAGCAATAACAGGACTATCATCGTTAACTTCTTATAGTTTTTACGTTCAGAAAAGTTGTGGTACTGGAAATAATAGTTTGAAAATTGGACCATCTAATTTCAGTACTGGTGGTATCGGTGAGGATTGTTCAACAGCACCATTGCTTTCAGTTGCATCTTCATTAGCCACTTGTAGTTATACTACTGTATCAACTGGGGTTTCTATAAATGGTCCTACCTCTTTCTGCTCCGATATCAATGGAAATCAGGCAACCAATGATAAGTGGTTTAAGTTTGTTGCACCTGCTAATGGAAAGAAATTGGTTTTAACTACTCAAGCAGGAACTAATAACGATTGGGTAATGGAAGTATGGACAGGTTGTCCGGGTGGAACAGGATACCAGTTTAAATGCGGTGATGATCAAAATGGAGGAATGCCAGAGATTTCAATGTGTCAGAATGAATATGTGGCCGGTCAAACCTATTATGTGAGAGTTTGGACATACATTCCATTTTCAACAGGTACTATGAATTTGTGTATCTATGAAACAACTATGTGTGCGGTTGCTCCTAGTAATGATAACTGTGCAAATGCAATCAGACTAAGTGTTAATCCACCATTATCATGTGCTACAAATGCCAGAACATTTCTGAATAATTATGCGACTAGAAATACTGATGCATCAAGTTGTGATGCTTCTTTACTAAAAGGCGATGTTTGGTTTGTATTTAATACTGGAAGTTTTAGCGATGTTGATTTAACGATTAATGCAATTACTGCTACGAATGTAAAAGCCCAGTTGTTATTCGAGTGCGGAGGATTTGAAATAGCGTGCTGGAATCCAGTTACAAATAACACCAAAACGATTACCGGGTTAAATCCTCAAGCAGATTACATTTTACGCGTATGGACCGACTCAACTGTAGCAGGTACTTTTAGTATATGCATCACCGATAGATGCTCTAACCCTACTGCAACAACATCAGGGTCTTATACTGCTTGTACTGGAAGTACGGTAAGTATTCCAGTTACATTTACTGGAACTCCGCCATTTGCATTAACTTATTCAAACGGGACAACTTCAGCAAGTGTAACAGGTATAACAACTACTAATTATAATTTAGTAGTTAGTCCATCATCAACTTCAACATATACACTTACCGCGATGAATGATGCTACATGTGTTGGGGCTGCAAGTGGAAGCGCTTCTGTTACGGTAATCACTCCTCAAAATGTAACGCTAAGTGCATTCTCCCCAATTTGCGATAATGCGCCATTGCAACAACTTTCTGGCGGTTCACCATCAGGTGGGGTGTATTCAGGAGTTGGCGTATCAAATGGATTTTTCGACCCTGCCTTTGGGTCACAGACAATAACATACACGGTGACTTATACAGTAGGATGTTCTCGTAGTGCATCACAGGTTTATACAGTTAATCCTTTACCAACTGTAACATTTGCTTCGTTAAGTCCTGTTTGTAATACAGCAGCTCCATTTACTTTAACCGGTGGTTCACCAACAGGTGGAAATTATGCTGGTACAGGAGTTAGCAATAACACTTTCAATCCTTCAACGGCAGGTCCTGGTACTTATACATTGATTTATTATTATACGACAGCAGCTGGTTGTACAGCAAATGATACCTCAGCAATTACGGTAACAAATTGCAGTGTATGTACTAATCCGCCAACTGCTAATGCAGGTGTAGATAAAACTATTTGTTACAACGCAACTTCATCAATTGCAGGAAGTATTGGCGGTGCTGCAACAAGTCAAACTTGGAGTGGCGGTACTGGAACTTATTCTCCAAGCAACACATCATTAAATATTACTTATACACCTTCAGCATCAGAAATTGCAGCAGGATTTGCAAGACTATTTTTAACAACTAATGATCCTGATGGTGGCGGTCCATGTATTGCAGCTATTGATACAGTTAATATCTCAATTATTCCTTCACTTTCTACTCCTGTTATAAATGGCGTTTCTTCAAATTGTACTGGCGTTTCTGGAGTCGTTTATAGTGTAACGGCGCAATCAGGTGCTAGTTATAATTGGACAGTTCCAACAGGCGTATCAATTACTGCAGGACAAGGAACTAATTCAATTACTACCACCTGGGGGGCAACAGCTGTTTCAGGAAATGTTTCTGTTACACTAGCCAACAATTGTATTTCGGTAAGTTCTTCTAAAGCGGTAACTGTTTCAACAAATGTTCAGTTATCGTCTATATCTGGTTCTACTTCATTCTGTTTACCTCAATCACAATTAGTATATTCTATAACAAGTCAGCCTGGTGTGGTATATACATGGACAGTTCCAACGGGAGTAACAATACTATCAGGACAGGGAACAAGTCAGATTATTACATCATGGCCTATTGGAGTTTTAAGTGGAAATGTTTCTGTTGTGGCTTCTGGTGTATGTAATAATGCGTCTTCTTCTTTACCGGTAGCAATTACATCTGGTAGCGTAACAGTTGGTACAATTTCAGGGAATTCTCCAATTTGTCGACCTGCAACAGGAGTTGTTTATTCTGTAGCAGCGCAAACTGGAGTAACGTACGTATGGACAGTTCCAACAGGTGTTACAATTACTGCAGGTGCAGGAACTAATTCGATAACTACATCATGGTCATCGACTTCTGTTACAGGAGCTATTAAAGTTGTCGGAACCTCATCATGCGGAAAGGACTCAACAATCAGAACAATTATTGTTAGAACGGCTAAGCCGACACAGCCAGGTACAGTTACAGGAGCCGCAACGGCTTGTATTGGTGATGCTATTAGGTATAGTATTGCAAAAGTGGCTACTGCTGATTATTATGTTTGGACACCTAAAACTGGAATGCTGGTAAATGGATCAGCAACCGCATTAACGACTACGGATACTTCTGTTATTGTTACCTTCACTACGGGATTTGTGGGTGATACTTTAAAGGTAAATGGCGGAAACTGTAAGGGATTAAGTACTGTTCGTACAAAAGTAATTACAAGAAATACCGCAGCTCCAACAACTCCGGGAGTTATCACAGGACAGACTACTGGAATTTGTGGTGGAGGAACATTCACTTATTCCTTTGCAAGCGCTGTAACAAATGCAACGTCTTATACGTGGAGAACAAAAAAGGTCGGGGCATTATTAAATGGTCAGGCTGTATCTTCTCTCACTGTTTCAGCACCTACACAATCAATTACGGTAACTTATCCAGCTAACACAACCACATTCGATTCATTGTTTGTGAAGGCCAATAATGGTTGTGGTTCTAGTGCAGAAAGAGGAGTGAAAATTAATGTAGTACCATCTGTTCCTAGTGCAATAATTATCCCTTCTGTACTATGTATAGGAACAACAGTTCCTCAAGTGTTTTCAATTGCACCTGTAACTAGTGCAACATCTTATACCTGGACTTACCCCACATCAGGAACTACTTATGTTAGTGGACAGGGTACAACAAATCTTACTTTGAGATTTACTGCTACTGGATCAAAATCTATTACAGTTAAGTCAGGTAATGCATGTGGATTAAGCACAGCAAAATCGGTATCTGTAAATCCTACCGCAGCTTGCCCTACAGCACGTGACGGAAGCGCATTTGACTTATCAGGTATAGTGGTTTATCCAAACCCAACAAGAGGTAATGTAACAATTGCCTATACATCAATTGACAACAGCGATTACACATTAAATATCTACGATATGTCTGGTAGATTAGTAGACTCTTATGTTCTTAATGCGATTGAAGGATTTAATCAAAAGGAACTAAATCTTGAAAGCCTGGTTAAAGGAACTTATATCGTTTCACTAAAAGGTAGTGGCTTGGTTACTCAAACAAGACTTATCTTAGAGTAATTAAATTAAAAATAGCAGAAAGGGACTTTCAGTTTTGGAAATCCCTTTTTATTTACCGGTAACTATTCGAATTAGATAGGGAATATCCTTATTTTTGCGCCATGAATTCAAATGCATCGGATCAGGAATCAATGTTGTCGAAAGAGGAATTGTTAAATGCCTTTAAACTAATGACAACTGCCAAGGAAATGGCAGTATTGTATGAAGAAAGGGCTTCGTTTACCGCTAAATATGTTCATGCTACATCAAGAGGACATGAGGCTATTCAGTTAGCAGTTGGACTTCAACTTAAATCTCAAGATTACTTAAGTGCTTACTATCGTGATGATAGTATGTTGTTGGGTATAGGAATGCAACCATTTGAATTGATGTTGCAATTGATGGCTAAGCGCGATGATCCGTTTAGTGGAGGAAGAACCTATTACTGCCATCCAAGTTTGAAAAGGGAAGGCATGCCTAAAATACCTCATCAAAGTTCAGCAACAGGAATGCAAGCGATTCCAACAACTGGAGTTGCTATGGGAATTCAGTATTTGCAAAAGCAAGGGTTACAGGATAAAAATATTAGTGAAAATCCGTTAGTTGTTTGTTCTTTAGGAGATGCATCCGTTACAGAAGGAGAAGTAGCTGAAGCTTTTCAAATGGCGGCTTTAAAGCAGTTTCCAATAGTTTATATTGTTCAGGATAACGATTGGGATATTTCTGCTACATCGAAAGAAACACGTGCTATGAATGCCTATGAATACATCAAAGGATTCAAAGGAATTGAAGCAGTAACAATAGACGGAACTGATTTTATTGAGTGTTATAAAGTCATCAATAATATTTTCAAAAGTGTTCGAACAGAATCGAAGCCCTGGCTCGTGCATGCGAAAGTTCCTTTGTTGAATCATCATACATCAGGTGTTAGAAAGGAATGGTATCGTGATGATTTAGAAGAGGCTACTAAACGTGACCCATTACCGAAGTTCAGAAAGCAGTTACTTGATTTAGGAATTAACGAAATTGAATTGTTTTCAATTGAAGAAGAAGTAACGACGCAAGTGCTTGCTGATTATGAAATTGCAAAAGCTTCCGAAGACCCAAGACCAGAAGATTTATATACTCACGATTACGCACCTACGCCAATTGTAGAAGAGCAAGGTGTTCGTGCTCCGCAGGGTGGTGAAGCTAAAGTAATGGTTGATTGTGCTTTGTTTGCTATTCAAGAGTTAATGGAAAAGCATCCTGAATGTTTGTTATACGGACAAGATGTAGGAGGAAGATTAGGTGGTGTATTTAGAGAAGCTGCAACATTAGCACAGAAATTTGGTGATAATCGTGTTTTCAATACGCCTATTCAAGAAGCTTTCATTATTGGAAGCACTGTCGGCATGAGCGCTACCGGTTGTAAGCCTATCGTAGAAGTTCAGTTTGCAGATTATATCTGGCCAGGTTTAAATCAGTTGTTTACTGAGGTTAGCCGTTCTTGTTATTTAAGTAATGGTAAATGGCCCGTAAGTGCAATTATTCGTGTTCCAATTGGTGCTTATGGAAGTGGAGGACCGTATCACTCGTCGAGTGTAGAAAGTGTTTTAGCTAATATTCGAGGAATTAAAATATGCTATCCTTCAACTGGTGCTGATTTAAAAGGCTTGATGAAAGCTGCCTACTACGATCCAAATCCGGTTGTAATGCTAGAGCATAAAGGACTTTATTGGTCGAAGATAAAAGGTACTGAAGATGCTAAGACAATTGAACCATCCGAAGATTATATTTTGCCTCTTGGTAAAGCTCGTATAGTTCAGGAAGCATCGGCTAATAATTCTTCGGATACGCTTACCGTTATAACGTATGGTATGGGGGTGTATTGGGCAAAGAATGCTGCAAAAGATTTTGAAGGACAGGTTGAAATTATAGACTTAAGAACATTGGCTCCACTTGATGAGGAAGCAATATTTAATTCTGTGAAGAAACATAATAAGTGTATTGTACTTACTGAAGAGCCTTATAATAATTCATTTGCACAAGCACTAGCTGGAAGGATATCTCAAAACTGTTTTATGCATCTAGATGCGCCAGTGGTTGTTATTGGTTCTGAAAATTTACCTGCTATACCTCTAAACAGTACGTTGGAGTTTGCGATGCTTCCAAATGCAGATAAAGTAAAGATTAAAATCGCTGAGTTGTTAAAATACTAATTTCATGTTTAGATTGAAATTGCCAACTGATCCTCGTTGGGTAAACATAGTAGAAAAAAATATCGAAGAGATATTAACTGATCACGCTTATTGTGAACAGAAAGCAGCAACGAATGCAATTACTATCGTAGTGAAGTTTCCTGAAAAAACGGAATTGGTAAATGCAATGCTTGAATTAGCACAAGAAGAGTTAGGTCATTTTAAACAAGTACACGATAAATTAACAGAACGCGGATTTGTTTTAGGTCGTGAACGCAAGGATGAATATGTAAACTTGCTATATGAATTTCAACGCAAGGGTGGTTCAAGAGAAATACACTTGATAGATCGTTTGCTTTTCGGAGCAATGATAGAAGCAAGAAGTTGCGAACGCTTTAAAGTGCTTTCGGAAAATATTAATGATGAAGATTTAAAACAGTTTTATAAAATGCTGATGATTAGTGAGGCCAATCACTATACGATGTTTATCAATTTTGCCAGAAAGTATGCAGTGGAGGAGAATGTGGATGAACGTTGGCAACAATGGCTGGATTACGAGGGAGAAATAATTAAAGGCTTTGGATTGAAGGAAACTATACATGGATAATTTGCTAAGTAAAATTTATAATGGTCGTTATCGAACATTAGCAGGATTTATAAAAATATTTCTTGTTGTTTCTCTAATTGCGCGAATTGTTCTTACTGTAAAATCATATCTTAATGTTAGTTTTAATGTAATTGATATTACACTAAGTTTTCTTTCAGGATTTTTATTTGATGTAATTGCTTTTTCTTATTATGCATTGCCAATCGCCATCATAATATTTTTGATTCCATCAGTAATTGCAAGAACTAAGTTTTACAAAGGACTTTGCTGGTTCTTCTATGGCTTGACAATTTTTATCTGGATCTTTAATGCATTTGCTGAATATTTTTTCTGGGATGAGTTTGAAGTGCGTTTTAATTTCATTGCAGTAGATTATTTAGTATACACCAATGAAGTAATTGGAAACATTGTTGAATCGTATTCTATTGGTCCCTTGGTGGCGATTGTTGCAGGATTAACAGCTCTTGCAATTTATTGGTTAGTGAAAAATAATTACGTTGGGGGCTCTTTAAATTCAGACACCACTTATTTAAGTCGTTTGAAAGGTCTGTTGCTGATTTCAATTCTTCCTCTTTTTGCATTTCTTTTTGTGAATATTAATTGGAGTAGAATTAGCAATAACTCTTACAATAATGAATTAGCAAAAAATGGTTTTTATAGTCTGTTTGAAGCCTATAAAAATAATCAGTTAGATTACGATCGATTTTATTATACTATCGATGATAAGAAGGCTAATGATCATGTAAAGGCTTTGATGAAGGATTCTTTTATTTCATATCCTACCAATGATTTAATTTATTCATATAAAAATATTGGAGAAGAAAAGCGTTACAACGTTATGTTCATTACAGTTGAAAGTTTAAGTGGTGAATACCTTGAATACATTGATCCAGGTGATGGATATGAAATGCCATTCTTAAATCAGCTGGTAAAGAAAGGAATGTTTTTTACGAACCTTTATGCAAATGGAACTCGTACTGTACGTGGATTAGAAGCATTAAATTTAAGTATCCCGCCAACTCCAGGTACCAGCATCGTTCGCCGTCCGTCAAATGATAATTTGTTTTCTTCTGGATGGTTGTTCAAGCAGAAGGGGTACGATAATAAATTTATTTATGGTGGGTTCGGATATTTTGATAACATGAATACCTTTTTCAGTGGGAATCATTTTCAAATTGTTGATAGAAGTAATTACAGCGAAGAAGAAATTCGTTTTGCGAATGTTTGGGGGACTTGTGATGAGGATTCTTATTCACGTGCAATGAAGGAGGCCGACCAAAGTTATAAAGCCGGTAAACCATTCTTTAATTTTATTCTTACTACTTCTAATCATAAGCCTTATACTTTCCCGGAGGTAGGATTAAAGCTGAATAAGAATAGGAGTGGGGGAGTGCGTTACACTGATTATGCACTTCAGAAGTTTTTTGAAGAAGCTCCAAATCATGCTTGGTTTAATAATACGCTTTTTGTAATTATTGGCGACCATTGTGGAAGTAGTGCTGGGAAAGCAGAGATGCCAATCTTGAAATATCAAATCCCCTGTTTAATCTATGCCCCTGAATTAATTAAACCTATGCAAGTTGATAAACTATGTAGCCAAGTGGATGTGGTTCCAACATTGGCTGGTTTAATGAACTGGAGTTATGAGTCTACATTCTTTGGTAAAAACATTTTAACAATGACACCAAATGATGAACGAGCTTTTATTGGTACTTATCAGAAGTTGGGATACATCAAAGGAAATAAATTGATGGTGCTATCACCGCAGAAAAAATTTGCTCAATTTAGTTTTGATCGTTATACCGGTGATATGAAAGAAGTGAAGGTTGAAGAGCAATTCAAAACAGATGCGATTTCAATTTATCAAACTGCGGAGCATATGTTTGTTAAAGGATTGAATAAGGTGGATCGATTGAAGAGTCGTACAAGTAAATAATGGATTTTAAAATCAACTTTTAAAATTCATCTTCATTTAGGGGGCGCCCCCCCCCCGAACCAAAAATATCAATCGACAGTATTACTCCAAAATTTTAAGCATTTACTGTCGTTTAGTTATTCACAAATCAGAAAAACACAGTAATAGTTAAATTGCTTTTTTAGTTGTCGAGCTTTTGATAAATCGAATTTTGACTCTTAAACTCAGGTACAATCTCCTTCATCTTACGAACGATTTGTTCATTGTCCTGCGCACCAAAAAGGGAAATCAAATCAGAAATATCTTTACTGATCGATTCGAAATTATACTTCTTCACCTTTGCAATCATGATCTTCTTATGATGCGTAGGCAATGTGTTTTCTTCATTAGCTAAGAGCTCTTCATACAACTTCTCTCCTGGTCTTAATCCAGTATAAACTATCTGTATATCCTTGCCTAGCTCTAAACCACTTAAGCGAATCATCTTCTTTGCAAGCTCTGCGATGTTCACCGATTCACCCATGTCAAAGATGAAGATTTCTCCTCCTGTTCCCATGGCACCTGCTTCTAATACTAGCTGACAAGCTTCTGGGATGGTCATGAAATAACGCGTCACATGCGGATCGGTAACAGTAATTGGTAGTCCTAATTCAATTTGTTTTTTAAATCGCGGTATTACGCTACCGTTAGAGCCTAATACATTTCCAAATCTTGTGGTGATAAAGCGAGTGTGTTCGTTGTTGTCGTTTAGCGACTGACAATAAATTTCTGCTATACGTTTTGTTGCACCCATAATGTTTGTTGGGTTAACCGCCTTGTCAGTACTAATCATTACAAACTTTGGAACTCTAAAAGTGACAGCAAGATCTGCAAGATTACATGTGCCTTTTACGTTATTTAAAATGGACTCACTCGGATTATTCTCCATTACTGGCACATGCTTATAAGCCGCTGCATGATAAACGATATCTGGTTTAAAAGTGTTGAACACATTATGCATTCTATCTTTATTTCTGATGTCGCCAATTACCGTTTCTGTTCTGCAATTTTTATCAGTGTTTAAGTCATTTACCTCTAATTCTAAATCATACAATGCCGACTCTGACATATCAAGCATCACTAATAATTTAGGTTTAAATGGAATTATTTGACGAACAATTTCACTACCGATAGATCCTGCAGCTCCAGTTACTAATACAACTTTACCTGTAAGCTCATGTTGAATTTTATTCAGATCAAGTTGAATAGGATCTCTTCCGAGTAAGTCTTCAATTTTAAGTTTTTTAATTTGCTTAAAGCTTAATTCACCGTTAATCCATGAATGTACAGGCGGTACATTTAAAATGCGCGTATTATACTTCAAACAGGTATCAACTATTTGCTGTTTACGAGAAGTGGTGATGTTCTGAATAGAAATAATCAAATGTTTTACTTCATTATTCTGCTGCAATTTTTCTAGCTGATTACTATTGTAAATTTCAACGCCTTCTATTTTTTTTCCTGCTTTTTTAGGGTCGTCATCCACAAATGCTACAACCTTATAACGCGTACCTCTATCGCGATCTAATGTGCGCTTAGTGATAATTCCTGCATCACCGGCACCGTAAATAATGACACCTGCTTTGTCTTTTGATGGGTTTTTCAATTCGCTGTAAACCACCTTAACCGACAATCTTCCAATGATCATTAAAAAAACAGTAACGAGAAATTCGATGGCAATAATGGAAAATGGAACTAAGTAGTAAAGACTTAAAGAATGCCTGACAAGATTACTAATCAGCATTATTGCAGAACCCGCTGCTAAGGTCAGAACAATACGAAATGCATCCTTAGTACCCGTATAACGAATTATACCTGTGTAGGTCTTTGCAATTAAAAAGGACGAGAATCGTACAATCAAAACAAAAGGAAATACAAAGCTGAATGTATTTATTTCCTTGAGAGGGATATTAAAATTGAACCTTAATTGATAGGCTACAAACAAAGAGAAGATACATAGCAGTAAATCTCCAATCAGAATAACTACACGAGGTAGGTTGATGTCCAGAAGCTTCTTCAAGTGTCGGTTTGTTAGGCTGTAAAAATAGTCATATTTCGCTCTTATAACCAAATAGTGCGGGCTAAGCGACATTCATTAAAAATTATATCTTTGCTCAAAATAAAAATAATGGCTGTTTCACTTGTTACCGGAGGGGCTGGATTTATTGGGGCCCATGTTACCAACGAATTAATTTCAATGGGACATACTGTTGTTGTGCTAGATGATTTAAGTGGTGGATTTATCGATAATGTAAATCCTAACGCTGTTTTTGTAGAGGGTTCTGTTACCGACCATAAGTTACTTCAAGATTTATTTAATCAATATAAGTTTGATTATGTCTATCATTTAGCCGCCTACGCCGCTGAAGGATTAAGTCATTTCATCAAACGTTTTAATTACAATAATAACCTGATTGGTAGTATAAACTTAATCAATGAAGCGGTGAAGCATAAGATAAAATGCTTTGTTTTTACCTCTTCAATTGCTGTGTATGGTAAAGGACAATTGCCAATGAAGGAATCGACAGTTCCAATGCCTGAAGATCCTTACGGCGTTTCTAAGTTTGCTGTTGAATTAGATCTTCAATGCACGCATGAAATGTTCGGTTTAAATTATGTGATTTTCCGTCCGCATAATGTGTATGGAGAATACCAGAATTTAGGTGATAAATACCGTAATGTTGTTGGTATTTTCATGAATCAATTAATGCAAGGGTTGCCGCTTACAATTTTTGGAGATGGTTCTCAAACTCGTGCGTTTAGTTACATTGGTGATGTGGCTCCATACATTGCAAAATGCGTGGATGTGCCTGCTGCTTATAACCAGGTTTTTAATATTGGAGCAGACAAAGAGTTTACAGTAAATGAACTTGCTACTACAGTGTCTGAGGTGATGGGATTGAAATCTGATATTCGATATTTAGATGCTCGTAACGAAGTGCAACATGCATATGCTGATCATGAAAAAGCACATAAAGCATTTAACATTACTTCTAACTATTCTTTAAAAGATGGTTTAGCGAAAATGGCGGAGTGGGCAAAAACAGCGGGAAGCAGAAAAAGTCAGAAATTCGAGAATATCGAAATAACAGAAAAGCTTCCTAAAATCTGGTTAGAAGATTAATTAGTATCAAGTGAAAAAAGTACTTATCGTAACAGCCCATCGACTAAATCGCGCACCTAATCAGCGATTTCGTTTTGAGCAATATCTTGATTTCTTGAAATCAAAAGGGTATGAATGTGAAGTGTCTTTTTTGTTGGATGAAAAGGCAGATGCTGTTTTTTATAAGCCTGGTCATTTGTTCAATAAGTTAATGATTTTATTGAAGTCTGTGCTTGTTCGCTGGAAGGATGTACAACGTGCCAAACAATTTGATTTGATTTTTATTTGTCGCGAGGCATTTCTAACTGGTACTACATACTTCGAAAAGCAATTATCATCAGCAGGCGTCCCTGTAGTTTACGATTTTGATGATGCCATCTGGCATTTTGATGTTTCAGAAGCCAATAAAAAATTTGGATGGTTAAAGAATCCGGAGAAGACTTCTAAAATAATTGCAATGGCAGATTTGATTTTTGCAGGTAATCAGTATCTCGCAAATTATGCTTCTCAGTTTAATAAAAATGTAACCATCATTCCTACAACCATCGACTTAAACGACTATCAGCAGGTTCCTTTTAAAAATTCTGATGTTATTTGTATTGGTTGGTCGGGATCAATAACTACGATTCGTCATTTTGAAATGGCTGTTCCTTTCTTGAAAGTATTGAAGGCTAAGTATGGCGATAAAATCAAGATTAAAGTTATTGGTGATGCATCCTATCGTAACGATGAATTATCTATTGAAGGTATCGCTTGGAAGAAAGAAACGGAACTGGCCGAATTATCAGAGATTGATATTGGAATTATGCCACTTCCTGATGATGAATGGGCAAAAGGTAAATGCGGATTAAAAGGACTTCAATATATGGCTCTAGGAATGGCTACAATTATGTCGCCGGTAGGAGTTAATTCTGATATTATTCAGGATGGCGAGAATGGAATGCTGGCCACAGAAGTTGATGAGTGGGTAGAGAAGATAAGTGCACTAATTGACGATGCTGCATTAAGAGAAAAATGTGCTGTTAACGGAAGAAAAACAGTAGAAGAAAAATACTCAGTGGAAGCTATCAAAACTGATTATGTGAAGCACTTTACTTCATTAACTTCAAAATAAAAATAAGTGAAGCTTCTTTTAAAAATAATTTTTGTATTTCTACTTTTGGGAAGTGCCACAACTTCATTTGCGCAATTAACTATTGTAAGCTCATCTCAGTACGATAGCATCGTAAAAGCATCTCCTAAACTTCAGCTCGTATCTCTTAAAAGTAATTTTATTCAACAGAATATCAAGTACGCTACTTCCGATAACTTCACTCATGAAATAGTGTATGATACAGCCGCAATATTTTTGTCGCTCGATGCGCATACTGCTCTTTTGAAAGTAATTGACTTCCTTAAGCCCTATAATGTTGGTTTGATAATTTACGATGCGTATAGGCCTTACCGTTATACAGTTAAATTCTGGGATTTAATTCACGATGATCGCTATGTAGCTGACCCCCAAAAAGGATCTCGTCATAATCGTGGTTGTGCCGTTGATGTAGGCCTTTATGATTTGAAAACAGGTAAGTCTTTGGACATGCCAACAGCCTATGATGATTTTTCTGAAAAAGCAGCAGCTAATTCAAAAGATCGGACTAAACTCCAATCAAAGAATGTGGAACTCCTGCAACAGGCAATGACATGCAATGGTTTTCAGCTTTTTGCGACGGAATGGTGGCATTTTGATTATTCAGGCTATCAGCAATATCCAATTTATGATATTTCTTTTCAGGAGCTCAGTAAATAGGGTCATACCCTTAAATTTATTATTTTAGCGTCCTCATTTAACTATCAACTATGTCTACTGTAGCTACTGAATTAAAAAATACGGCATTGACCGAAACCCATAAAGCGCTAAATGCGAAAATGGTCCCTTTTGCAGGTTATTTAATGCCTGTTCAATACGAAGGAATTAACATTGAGCATGAAACAGTTCGTAAGGCTGTAGGTGTTTTTGATGTAAGCCATATGGGTGAGTTTATCCTGAAAGGGGAGGGTGCCCTCGACTTAATTCAGCGCGTTACAAGTAATGATGCTTCTAAGCTGACTCCAGGGAAAGCGCAATATTCTTGTATGCCAAATGCAGAAGGTGGTATTGTTGATGATCTTTTAGTTTATAAGCTAGAAGATAATAACTGGATGCTTGTAGTAAATGCAGGTAATATTGATAAAGATTGGAATTGGATCAGCCAGCATAACACCGATGGTGTCGAAATGCATAATATTTCTGATAGAACATCGCTTTTGGCAGTACAAGGTCCTATGACATCTCAGGCTCTTCAATCTTTAACTTCTGTTGATTTAAACTCCATCCCTTATTACAATTTTACTAAAGGGGAGTTTGCAGGTTGTCCGAATGTAATTATCAGCAATACGGGTTACACGGGTGCTGGTGGATTTGAATTGTATTTCGAAAATCAATATGCACAAACAATCTGGGATGCCGTGATGAATGCAGGAGCTGCTTATGGTATTAAGCCTGCGGGATTAGGTTCTCGTGATACATTGCGTCTTGAAATGGCTTTCTGTCTTTATGGAAATGACATTGACGATACAACTTCTCCTATTGAAGCAGGATTAGGATGGATTACGAAATTCACCAAGTCATTTACAAATTCTGATGCATTGAAATCTCAAAAGGATAACGGAGTAACGCGTAAGTTATGCGGCTTTGAAATGATTGAGAAAGGAATTCCTCGTCATGGTTATACACTTTGTGATGCCGAAGGAAATGAGATTGGTGTTGTTACATCAGGAACTCAATCGCCATCATTACAAAAGGCTATCGGTATGGGCTATGTGCAAACTGCTTTTGCAACTCCTGGTTCTGATATTTATGTTGCTATTCGTGATAAAAAAATTAAAGCAACAGTAGTTAAAACTCCATTTATTCAGCAATAAGAAAGTATGTCGGGAAGTAATCGTACGATAGAAGTTTGCTTAACACCTGCACTTATACACTTGCATGATTTATCAAATGCAACAGTAGTGGTGATTGATGTTTTGCGTGCTACGTCTTCGATGTGTGTTGCTTTTACACAAGGAGTGAATTGCATAATTCCAGTTGCTACAATCGATGAGAGTATTGCTTACAAAGAAAAAGGATTCTTAATCGGAGCAGAACGTAATGGTGAAATGTTAGAAGGATTTGATATCGGTAATTCACCATTCAGCTATATGGATGAAAAGGTGAAAGGTCGTGATATTGCACTTACTACTACTAACGGTACACAAGCAATTGCAGCTTCAAAGGGTGCCAAGCAAATTGTGGTTGGATCATTTTTAAATTTAGATGCTTTGTGTTCTTGGTTGTCAAAGCAAGAAGGTAACATTGTACTGCTTTGTTCAGGATGGAAAAATTCTGTGAATATGGAAGATAGCCTCTTTGCTGGAGCGGTAGTGCATCAGATGCGTGGTGATTTTGAATTCACAAATTTGCGTGATACTGCAATCATCGCTGAAAGACTTTACCTTTTAGCTAAAGATGATTTAAATGGATTTCTTGAAGAGTCGTCGCATCGCAACCGATTGAAGAAATTAAATATCGATAAGGATATCGAATATTGTTTGACTCCTAATCAAGCACCTGTTGTTCCAGGAATTATCAATGGTGTAATGGTCGATTTACTGAAGCAGTAAATTTTTATCCGACAACAAACATTTATAATCGTTTAACTTTAGTTTCACTATTGTTTTTAGCTTTTGCCTGATGCAATTTTGCAGGCATGAAAAAACTTGTTTTTACAGTCAGTTTAGTTGTTATCATTTTTGCTTTTAGTGTTGAATTAACTGGATGGGGTTTCTGGGGACATCAACGAATAAATCAAAAGGCGGTGTATTGTTTACCGCAGCCACTTCTTCAATTCTACAAGGCCAACATCGATTTTATTACAAAACATGCGGTTGATCCAGATATGCGTCGCTATGCCGATCCTGAAGAGGCTCCAAGGCATTATATCGACTTAGATCGTTATGGTGATCATCCCTTCGATTCGTTGCCGCATAATTGGAAAGATGCCATTGCTAAAATAGGGGAGGATACGCTGAAAGCGCATGGAATTGTTCCATATCATATTCAAATCATGTTATATCGATTAACAAATGCTTTTAAAGAGAAAAATGAATACAAGATTTTAAAGTATTCTGCTGAAATCGGACATTATATCGGTGATGCACATGTGCCCTTGCATTGTACGCGTAATTACAACGGACAATTAACCGGTCAGCATGGTATTCACGGATTTTGGGAGTCGCGTATTCCTGAATTGATGGGTGATAATTATAATTATCTAATCGGGCGTTCGCTTTATATTGATAATCCAAATGCATTTATATGGCAAACGCTGAGCGAAAGCTATGCAGCGAAAGACTCTGTTTTATTTCTTGAAGCTTTGCTCAACAAGCAGTTTGATGCGGACAAGAAGTACTCCTATGAAATTAAAGGTAGGCAGGTGATAAAAGTATATAGCAAAGAATATTCTCAGGCTTATAATCATCTTTTAAATGGAATGGTCGAAAGACGAATGCGGAAAGCAATTATAATGACTGCCTCGTTTTGGTATACTGCGTGGGTCAATGCAGGTATGCCGATGCTGAAAGTTGGCAATAATGATGGAGTTTTACAAGCGGAAATAGCTGACTCAATTAATCTATCCCAATCATCTAAAGTTTCTACTATTTTTCTGAAAGGTCACGATGATTAATGGAAGGATATCGTTAATATTGTACATGCATTTTATGTTAAGAATAGTTGTTGTTTTATGTCTGGTAATTTCACTTTACTCATGTAAAAATCAAGATGCCGTTATAATGAAAATGAATGGCGATTGGAAGGTTTATGTGAATGAGGGACAAATGAAAGAATGCTGGAAGATGGAGAATGCAAATGTCTATAATGGTAATTGTGTGCTAATGAATAATCAGGATACTTTGTTTTTTGAAACAATGAAGATTTATAAAAATCTTGGTAGTTATGTTTATGCAACTTCATTCTTGTTAAAAGGTGAAGAACATAAAACAGATTTTTATTTGAAGAAATGTAATAATCGTCGATTAGTATTTGAAAATAAAACCCACGATTTTCCGCAAGTAATTTCTTATACATTCTTCACACCTGATTCGATGTTGGCAACAATAGGAGGAAAGGAAAAGGATACGATGCGTTACGAATATTTCCCAATGAAAAAAATAATCAGTCAGTAATTCTTTGATAAACGAAAAATGAAAGTATTACTAACCACTCTTAATGCGAAATATATTCATCTGAATTTAGCTATACGACTTTTGTATAGTCTGAATAAAGATCGTCATCAAGGACTATCATTTAAAGAATTTACAATTAAAGAATCGCCTGAATCAATTGCTCAATTCTGCAAAGATTTCGATATCGTAACGTTTAGTTGTTATATCTGGAATATTACTCCTACAATGGCAGTCGCTAAATTGTTAAAGGAAATCAATCCTGAAATTAAAATTCTTTTAGGCGGACCTGAAGTGAGTTATGAATACGACGATATCATCAATAAACCTTTTATCGATTATATTATTGTAGGCGAAGGGGAAATTCCGATGGAAAATTTCCTGAATAATTATCCCGATGTATCCAATGTTCCAAACCTTGTACATAAGAATGCAAATAATGAAGTGGTTTTTATTCCGCAAAGTGTCACTTTCGATTTAAAGAATTATGCTGGAATAAATCCTTATCAATTTGATGATCCTGCAGAGTTGAAAAACAAAGTTGGTTATATCGAAACATCTAGAGGCTGTCCGTATAAGTGTGAGTTTTGTTTAGCTTCTCTAGATAATAAAGTACGCTATCTGCCAATTGAAACAATAAAAAGTAATTTGCTTTACTTGATTAATCATGGCCGCGTAATTAAATTCTTAGATAGAACATTCAATGTGAAGAGAGATTTTACCATTGATATGTTTAGTTTTATTTTAGAGCATCATAAGCCTGGAAATATTTATCAGTTTGAAATTACTGCTGATATCGTTCATCCTGATATCGTAAAATACATTCGCGAAAATGTTCCTCCCGGGGTGTTTCGATTTGAAATAGGAATTCAAACCGTAAATCAAAAAGCGAATTTAGAAGTTAGTCGTAAACAGAATTTCGATAAAACAGCAGCTGTAATAAAGCAGCTGGATGATATTATTGAAATGCACCTCGATTTAATTGTTGGACTACCACTCGATGAATGGGAAGATATCAAGTTTAGTTTCGAATCGGTATTTGCATTACATCCATCTGAATTGCAACTTGGATTTTTGAAATTCTTGCGCGGCACGCCAGTACGTGATAAGCATGAGAAATATGGCTATGAATTCGATCCTAATCCACCGTATCAGATTATCAAAAGTGATTTCTTAAGTGCATATCAGTTAGAGCAAATTGTTTTACTCGAAGAAGCATTAGAGGTTTACTGGAATAAAAAGCGAGCAATCCATACACTGAAGTATGTAGCGGATAAGTATAGTATTTTCGATTTTTTACATCAATTAGGTGTTTACTTTAATTCCAGGTACGATTTCCATCATCATACGTTGTTTGATGTATACGATGCTTTGAATAATTTCATTATTGAAAATTATCAAGAGGATATTAATTTACAGTTGTTGATGACCATCGATTATCAATTAAACTATAAAGTGAAACCACAACAACGTTATTTGCCAGAAATTGATAAATCATTGAAGAGTGAATTAATTTTAAATCATAAGTTAGATCATCATCAATATCGTTTTGTGATAATGGAGTGTAATGATGTATGCAAAAGTTATTTCAAGAATCTTGAAGAAAATAAATATCTGGTAGTACAATATTCAGGAACTGATAAGCCTAATTACTTTGGTATTAATTAAAATTAAATTGTGATGTTAATTCTAATTGCAGTAGTTGCTTTTTTTGCAGCAATAATGACTTTCTTTTCTGGCTTTGGATTAGGAACAATTTTAACACCCTTTTTCTGTTTGTTCTTTTCAGTGCAGGAGTCGATTGCCTTAACAGCTATTGTGCATTTTTCAAATAACATATTCAAATTTTCCTTGCTTAGAAAACACATAGCTTATAACGTGGCTTTACCCTTTGCGCTGACTGCAGTTATTATGTCGCTTGTAGGTGCTAAGCTATTAGATTATGTCTCTATTCAACAATTTAATTATGCGTATTCTGTTTTTGGTATAGATGCTACTATAACTCCTGTTAAGTTGCTTGTTTCATTTTTAATGATTGTTTTTGTTATTGTTGAATTAGTACCTCAATGGACATTTAAAGTTACTGGTAAAATAAGTTATATGATTGGAGGATTCTTTAGTGGATTCTTCGGAGGACTTTCAGGAAATCAAGGTGCATTACGCTCGATGTTTTTAATGAAGGCTGGATTATCAAAAGAATCATATATCGCCACAGGTGTTTTGATAGCTTGTTTAGTTGATATCTCTCGTTTGTCGATTTATATTCAGAATTGGTCTGATTTGAATTTAAACTCACAATTAAATCTGATGCTCGTAGCTTTATTGGCGGCGCTAAGCGGGTCTTTAATTGGTAAAAAATATATTCAGAAAGTTACCTTAAAATCGATACAAACCTTAATTATTGTATTTTTAAGTTGTATTGCTTTGTTGTTAGGTCTAGGAATTTTGTAATATGAAAAAATATTTCGTTTGCTTATTGCTTATGTTTTCAATCCATGTTAATGCTCAGGATTTAAATCTTCGCATTAATCTTTTTTACGATGCAATTTCGAATACTTCATTAATAGAAACAGCTTATAAACTACGAGTTGATGATTTTATATCTCCTTCAACTAAATTAAATCGTGATAGTATTTGTGGCGATTATTTTTCTTACTGGAATGCGCAGTTCAATGTCAACAATAAATTTAAGAAAATCGAGATTCTTAAAATTGAATATAATAATGACTCAACAATAGCGACTGTGTTTGTTGACCAATATTGGTTGTTGGATGGGTTAGGTGATTACATTTATCAGATGAAAAGTGAGTGGATAAAGTATAATAATACCTGGTATTTATCTGATAAGCCTTCAAAAAATATTGCAATTAAACCATATTATGACGACAATCAAAAGTGATATTTTTTTAGGGTTTGATTTGATTTCTGAATTTTCAGTTGTAGGATTTAGTATGCAAATGTCGATGGCTGATTTTAAAGCAAATGAAGTTTGGCAAAAGTTCATGAAAAGTAAACATCAGTTAAAAGAGTATGATGGTTCATGTTATTACGATGTAAATATTTACAGTGAACATTATTTTGAAAGTTACAATCTTACTCTGCTGTTTGATAAATTCGCTGGTGTGAAGTCAGATTCAACTTCTGATTATGATTTTGAAAAGTTAATTATACCTGACGGACGTTATGCTGTTTTTGTTCATGAAGGATTAGCAACCGATATCAATAAAACCTTTCAATATATCTTTTCTGAATGGTTAGTAAATAGTAATGAGCAATTAGATAATCGTCCGCATTTTATGAAGTTGCCAATCAATTATGACCGTAATAATCCTCTTGTTAGAGAAGAAATTTATATACCTTTGAAGTAGGAGAGTGGTATGTCTGATTCAATTAAATATTCAATAGAGCTTGATACTGAAACAGCAACGTTAGCTGCTGATGCCGTTGCGGTAGAATCGCAGGTGGTCGTACATGTTTCTATATGGTCTTCGGAGCCTGTGAATCTTCGTATCTGGGGTTCTACTTATTTATTTGATCAGCATAGTAATCATCATAGTAAGCTTGTGCATTTTGAAAATATTTCTCTTGCGCCTACTTGGACTCCAGTACATACAGCGAAGCCTTATAAATTTACGTTGTTATTTGAAGGTTTGCCTAAAAGCTGTATTCAATTTGATTTAATTGAAATTGCACTCGGTGAAGGTTGCTTCGAATTCAAAAATATAACTCGTAATCAGTCTGATGTTTATTATGTTGAATCTTAATTTAATTTATTAATGTCAGACAATAATTTCTTTAATTCATTAGTTGTTAAGTTTATTATGAAATATAAATCACCCATTATTCTCGTATTAATTTTTTCTGCTGTTTCCTTATCGCTGTTTTTAGGATTTGCACAGGTAGATAAAAAGAAAATAGTAGAAGTCCCTAAAAAAACAGGATTACCAGATACTACATTTACATTGTTATTTGGTGGAGATATGATGGGACACCAACCAATGATTTCTGCAGCTTATGACGATTCATTAAAGGCATATCATTATGATCATTGGTTCCAGTTTATTGCACCATACATCAATAAATGTGATTGGGCTTGTGCAAATCTCGAAGTTACATTAGGCGGTGAGCCATACACCGGATATCCGCAGTTTTCTTCTCCTGATGAATATGCTGTAGCAATAAAGAATGCTGGATTTGATTTCCTGGTTACCGCAAATAATCACTCGCAAGATAGAGGAAGCAAAGGGTTAGAAAGAACAATTAAAGTGTTAGATAGCTTAAATATCCCACACACAGGAACATTTTCAGACACTACCATCTTTAATAATTCTTATCCTCCTGTAGTAAATATTGCAGGATGTAAAATTGCAATATTGAATTATACTTATGGTACTAATGGACTTATTGTAAAAAATCCGAACATCGTGAATATGATTGATAGTGCTGCTATGATCAGAGATGTTAAAAAGGCACAATCAATGGGGGCTAATTTAATTATTCCAGTAATGCACTGGGGTGTTGAATATCAGACCAAAGAAAACAAAGAGCAACAGCTTACTGCAGAAATATTAAGCAATGCTGGAGTAAATGCTATCATTGGAATGCATCCGCATGTTGTTGAGCCTGTAAAGTACATTAAAACTAATTTTAAGAAGCATCAGCAAGATTCGATTCCTGTTGCTTATAGCTTGGGTAATTATATTTCTAATCAACGCGACCGAAACAGAGATGGTGGTATAATGGTTCGCTTGACCGTTTCACGTAAAAATAATAAGTACTCAATTGCAGCGGTAGATTATTTACCATTCTGGGTATGGAAGCTTGAGTCGTATAATGAAGCCAACAATCTGATTAAAGGATATTACCCAATTACCAAGCAGAAATTAGGGATGCTTCCGTCGGATGATAGCACAAAGGCTGCAGTGTTTTTTGAGGATGTAAAAAATATTGTCACACAAATTAATGAGTGGACTCCCCAGCAATAATGAGTACCGTTAGTCAAGAAGAAAATAAATCAACAGATTGGTTAGATAGTGTAAGGTGGCTCGCAACCATTGCAGTAATCACTATTCATGTGGTGGCGCCTTATCTCTATCAATACGGACAAATTTCTAATACGGATTGGAATATCTATAATCTGATTGACTCGCTTTCACGTTTTGCGGTTCCATTTTTTGTGATGTTAAGTGGAGCCTTGTTATTGAATCGCTCAATTACGTTAACCGATTTTTTGAAAAAGAGATTTATTCGAATTTTAATTCCGTTCTTGTTTTGGACAGTTGCATATTCAATCTATCATTTTTGTAAGTCGGGAGAAATTCAATGCGCAAATTACCTGAATTACTTTTTATCATCGCTCGTAGATGGTGCTTCTTATCATCTGTGGTATATCTATATGCTCATTGGCTTATATCTCGCTATTCCAATACTTAATAAATGGGTGTTGAATGCTGATAGTAATTCGGTTTTATATTTTTTACTTATATGGTTCTTAGGATTGACAATTAATTTTTTTGATTTAAATCTTCACAAAGATTTTTCACTAACGATCTTTACTGGATATCTGGGGTATTTAATACTTGGATATTATATTGCTCATCGGTCATCTAAATTCAATTCCTATTTGTTGTTAGCCATATTTGCAGCATCAATTGCCTTTACTTTTTTAGCAACATTATATTATCCAATAGCTAATGGAATGTTCAATGGAAAGTATTATCAGTATTTGAGTATTAATATTGTTATCGCCTCAGCTGCATTGTTCATGTTGGTGAAGAATAGTTTTAGCTCACGTGGTTTTTATCTCGATAAAATAAAGTATTGCAATAAATACGGATTTGGTGTTTACCTTATTCATGTATTTGTGTTGGATGCATTACAAATTTTTAATATAAATGGTGGATTTATAAATCCTATCGCAGGAACAATTATAACTATTGTTGTTTGTTATGCAATATCACTTTTACTAATTGCTTTGCTTTCGAGAATTCGATTTTTAGCTAATTTGTTAAATTAGTAACTGATTTTTTGTATATTTATTCAATGAAAAAGCAATATTTGACCTTGTTTCTTGTGTTCTTTCTTTTTTCTGGAAGAGCAAATTCACAGAATAAATTTTTTAATGAGTACAGACCATTAGCAGATAGTCTCGCTGCAGTTTATCAAATCCCTGCATCTGTAATTTTAGCAGTAGCTTATCAGGAGTCGGGTGGGGGGACAAGTGTCGTAGGAAGAAGGTTGAATAATCATTTTGGTTTAAAAGGCAGAGTAGCTGGTGGTGACACGGTCTCCGTAAAATCGTCGTATAAGTACTTTGCAAAGCCTGCAGACTCCTATGTATACTTTTGTAATTTGGTAGCTCGTAAAAAGTTTTATCCTTCTTTAAAGGGGAATAAGGACTATAAAAAATGGGTGGTTTCGATTTCTAATACAGGGTATGCAGCTAATGCAAAAGTCTGGTCAAAACATATTATCGGTGTAATTGAAAAATATCGGCTCGAAAAGTATTAAGCTTCAGAATCAACTTTGCTGTTTTGCCTTTTTTCTTCTACTTCTAAAATAAACAATCGGTGCAATTAAAATAATTAATGCTCCAAGGCTAATGGCAACGTATAATTTGTAGTTAATTGGTTTTTCAGGTATCACAAATTTTATTTCATAATTGCCAAACATCCATTTTCCATTCTGAATATTACGCGTAGCTTTTATTAGGTGATTGTATCTTGCAGCAGTGTCTGGCACATTTAAGAAAAGCGTATCGATAATAGCTCCGTGCATATCAGCAAAAACTAATCGGCCACCTCGATAATCAAATCCTTCTGGTAATGAAATTTGATTGTAATTACTCTCACTTAATAACTTATTTGATTTCTTAGGTTTATTAGTAAAGTAAACTATTTCTCCAACTCTTATCTTGTTAATCGTAAATTGATAATTGTTATTATATCCATTGCAAGAGTAATTAATTTTAATCTGCTCTAAAGAATCATTGCCAATATTCATCAATCCAATCGTGAATAATGTGTCCTTCTTAGATTGTTCGAAAAATAGTTTGGCAACAATAATTTTCTTGTGCAAATCCGAATACGGTTTATGCATATAAACTGCTTCCAGTTCTTTTGTTTTTCCGGGATAGATTGTAGTTAGACTATTCGTGTCTGAATTTTGTTTCCAATGAGAGAAGTAATATAGATGATCAACATTGCTTGCTTTAACGGTAATAGGAACCTCCGGAAAGAAATTTCCATTGATATAACTGAAGTTGTAACTTGAACGATAAATGTTCAATGATTTTACCTGTGGTAAATTAGTTTTGATGGTTAAACTAACGGCATCTTGTGTTAATCCAAAGCAATCTTTAAGATGTGAATAGGCTGTTGGATTTCTTAAGTCGAAGTATTTTTTGAAGTTGGCAATTCTGTTATTCCATTTCTCTACGGTTTCGCCGTAAATACTATTTCTTCTGTTGACGTGTTGAGGAATTTCGTCACGAATATTATTTGCAAAATACTCAATACGATTTTTTATGGTGTCGGTATGAAGCTTTGTTCCTAGTAATAGACAATACTGATTTATGAAATAATTTTTTATTTCTTCGTTTTTAACAAGGTTCCTTAAAATCACTGTTGACCATGTTGGATTGTACCAATCCGTTTGTACAGGGCTCAAACGCTTACCAAGATAATTCATATTTACGCTGCTGTTTTCACAACCTAAATCAGAGTCATAAAAAATCCAGCGCCAACGATCATCCAACGATTTGCTCTTCCAGAATCTTACATTACCTCTCGAATCGATATTTTGAATATGTATTTGTAAGATGATGTACTTAATATAATTTTCAATATCAACTTTTTGATTGATTGAGTCAAATGCTTCTTCTTTTTTAAAGTCCTTGCCAATATATTCTGTCATCGACTTATAATCTGCATTACGCATTCCGTCAAGCTCCAACAATTCAGTTTGAGTTTTGTCTTTGCTGGCACCATGATTATATTTTAAATATTCATAATTTATTTTTTCACGGATATCATAAATACCCCAATATTCACCATTGATTAAAAGAACTGCCTGTCTGTAATCCTGATAGTCTAATCCAAGGTCTCTTGCTAGCGAGCAAATAGAAATATCTTTTAGTCTTGTAGTTCCTTGATCAGATCCCGATGTACGTAGAACAATACTTTTATAGGATAGGTATGGTTTATTTTCAAAAGGACTAATTTTAATTTTTGAGGCGCCTTCTGTTTTTTCTGAGTATACTCTCAATGATTTTTCCCTCATTCCTAATGTCCATCCACCAAATGGTTTTACACGATAAGTCTCCCCAAAAACAAACGATTTATCCTCGTAATATTCAAGGTAAGTAGGGATGGAAAACTTGCTCCACACTTTCCCAAATCGCTTATGATTCTCATAATCCATATATCCATTGATGATACCTTCATCACCATCAAAGTACTTTCTTTTTAAGTGCAAATTGATAACTGGCAAATCTGATTTTTTTCCAATTATATAAGTTCCTGTATAACTTGAATCAACCACTTGTCCTGCTATATTTACTGTCATGTAAATGGAAGCGGTTGTTGTTATTTTAATAGTGATTGTATCGCCCTTAATTGGTATTGAAGTACTGTCGCTGTTTCTAAATGCTAATTTGATATTTGCAGGACGGGTGATTTTTAAATTGATGCTCGAATCAAATTCGCCTGGTAAATGACTGAATTTAATTCCAAATCGCTGCGCATTCACTATAGGTGTGAAGTGTTGGCCATAACTATCTTTTTGAGTGAAAAAAAAGATAATAGCTAAAAAAGTTAACTTCAAGTAACTCGATTTAATCATTCGTTGGTAAATGAATGCAGTTGTTTCAAGTGGGGCAAATATCATTATTTAATCATTACAAAAGACTATTGTATGATTAATCTTATGTTGTTTGGGTTTGTTAATGGTTGTAATTGTTTGAAAATCAGTCTACGTTAAATCGTATTAGCAAAAAAATGAAGCTTTAAATCTTGCTATATTTGCTCGTTAGAAAGCGGATTTCATACTGTTAGCATGGGTGATTTTGTAAATATTTTAATTGATGATTTGTGGATGGTTCTACTTAGGGTTTTTGAATTACCCTTGGCCTTTCAAGGGTTACTTTGGATATTTTGCTCCTCCGTTTTTTGGCTTTTTACTTTTTTTATTTTAGGTGCTTTCAAGAAAACCTCTATTCAACCAGCAGTAAAAATTTATGCATATACATCTTCTACTATCTTCTTTTTAATCATTGGTGCAATAGCAATCGGCGATTATCAACTACATAACATAGAAATAGATGCTAAAACAAAAAAGCAAATTGTAGTTGTAAAAGATAGTGGTAATAAAAGATCTTATTTGGAACAGTATTTTGAAGAATTAAAGAAATTGTCTTTTGGCAAAGTTCAATCTGTTGATTTTTTACAAGCAGAAGAAGGACTTGAGATCATTAAAATTAACATGGCTGAACCGCTTAACGTCGTGTTTCTTGCTACAGTTGATTTGACCAAATACAATGTTGGATTAGATACTGCGATGTCTGTTAAACTGCGTACAGCTAAAGTGGCTAAAAAGAATAATTGGGATATAGCAGTTAATGGTGAGGCAGGAACAGCGCCTGCGCGTGAAGCACCACTTGGCAGTTGGATTGGAAATTTTATTGTTAACGGTAACCCCATCATGTTGGAGGATACGAGGTATCGTCCTTTTATTTATTTTGATAGCAACAATCAAGTTTATTATTCAAAAGAAGAAGATGTAGTAAAGAAGCCCTCAGAACAAATGCACAATGCCATTTGGGGGAGGTTTGATATGATGATGAATGGGGAAAGTGCAATATCAAAACATGATTATACAGCAGATCATTTTTTTCCTCGTACGCTAATTGGGTTGAATAAAGATGGTAACCGTATTTTTATGATGGTGGTTGATGGACGAAAGCCGTTATATAGTATTGGTGTTACAATGACACAAGCTGTTGAAGTATTTAAAAAGGTTGGTGTGTATAATGCAATGGCCTGCGATCAGGGTGGTAGTAGCTTAATGTATTCAAAGCAACTCGGTGTGATTAATCGTCCAAGTGATGGAGGTGAAAGAGCAGTTTATACGCATCTCGGATTCAAGAAAAAAGCGAATTAGAATTTTCTTTTTTTAAATTCAAAATTCACTTTGTTATTTTATTTTAGAATTTAACAATTTTGTTTTTATTTAATCTGATACTAATTCGTTTACTTACTTTTTATTTCGCTGGAATCAATTAATTCTTTTTTTTCAATCGCTTCACGAACTGGCAACTTGGTTAAGTCATATTGATCTTCTTTCGTTAATCTCTCATGAAGTCCTAATTGATTTAAATATTTTACTAAGTGAAAAGGATAATCTGTTTGTATTACGTAAGCATTATGACCAATAAACCAATCCCATGAATTAATTGCATCTATACTTTCTGTATGACCTCCAGAAATGGAATTAAACAAAGCATTATACCATATTTTTACATTCATTTTTTTCAGTGAATCTAGAAACACAAGACTCGAATAAATGGAGGTGTCATTAGTTAATAGAAATTCAAATAATGGTGTTTGGTAACTAAGCATAAAAGAATCTACATTGCTTTTAGTGCTTAAAATAGGCATGTAGTAAATGCTATTCGTATCCTGATTATTTAAACTTTTAAAGTATTCTCCCTTGCCATTTCCTTTTAATAATACATGCTGATTACATTCAAGTGAGTCTATCAGTTTTGTGAGTTCGTTGAAGCGACCACTGCTCTTATCAATATTGAGAATAATTTTACCTTTTGTGATTTTTCAAATCGTGTCTAGTGTCGGAATTCGATATTCCGTTATGGTATCGCCCTTTCCTCTGAGTTTAAATCGCTGAAGTTGTTTTAATGTATAATCACTTACTTTCCCTTTGCCATTTGTTGTTCGGTCTATACTTCCATCATGCATTAAAACATAGGCTCCATCTTTCGTGCGTTGAACATCTATTTCAATAATGTCAATGCCCGTACCTATGCAGGATTGTACTGCGGGAATACTATTCTCTGGAAAATCCTTCCAGTTACCTCTGTGAGCTGCCACTAAAACTTTATTGTTAGATTGAAAAAGTTGATTTGTCGTAATTGCAATTTGACCATACAAAGAACTCGTTAAGCTAATCGTGAAATAAATAAGTGTTATTAAGATGGTAACTCGTTTTGTGTTTTTCATGACTTTGGTAAAATTATAATTAAATCGAATTCAAATTGAATTAATACATTTGCAACGCATTAATCAAATGAGACGCAGCTTTTTTAAAATTATTGTTTGGGGTTGTTTAATTCTAATCTTTGGATGTAGTCAATCCGAAATAAAGAATAATAATTCTGCTACAAGTAAGAAAAAAGAAGACCCCTATCAAGTTGTTATTGGAACTTTTTTAGGTGATGAAACGAGAAAATTTTATGGGGATTCTTGCTCTGATTCGCTTAATGTAATTTGGAAATATAAACTTGGTAAAGGCGAAACAATAGTAAATGCTCAGTCAGGAGTAGAAGTATGGAGTGGAGCAGGGTGGACAGGTCAACCGCTCATTACAAAAGAACAAGGTGAATATTTTATTTATCAAGCTAGTTTTGATCATACATTAAAGAAAATTAAACTATCAGATGCTTCTCTTGTATGGCAATATGAGTACGAAGATATTTTAAAAGGCACTGGTACAATTTGGAGAAATAATAATCATTCAGAAGGTAACCCATTTTATATTTTTCAAGGTAGTCGTAAAGGTGTTCATGTTTCATTAAAAGATTCTGCTGCTACTAGTTTTAGAGCGCTACACTGTGCTAATGGAAAAGAAGTTTGGAGAATGCCAATGCAAAGAACGAAGTGTTACAGCAATGATGTGGATGCATCAGCCTTGTTTGTGAATGATACTGGATATATTGGTTTAGAAAATGGATACTGGGTTTCTTTCGATCCCTTAAAAAATGTAAAATCAAATAAAGGATATTGCTCGCCGTTAGTTTATAATAAAACGCTTCTGTATTCGAAAGAAGATGCACATCAGCATGGTGGTAATCTTGTAACCGAGGCTTCACCTGCCAAACTTGGTGATCACTTATATATTGCTTCGGGTTGCGGACATGTATTTGGTTATAATCTGAAAAAGAAAATTATTGATTGGGATTTTTATATCGGCTCTGATATGGATGGGACTCCTGTCGTAACAGATGATAATTGCTTATTAATTGCTGTTGAAAAGCAATATATCAAAGGTCATGGTGGAGTGTTTAAGTTGAATCCAAATCTGCCTCCAAATCAATGTGTACAATGGTTTTATCCTACTGAAGACAAGAAATATTCGAGTTGGATTGGTGGTGTTGTTGGGTCATGTGCGGTGAACGATCGTTATCGAAATAATAATGATCCTTTCCTTGCAGCATTCACTGGAATTGATGGTTATCTTAATGTTATTCGTTATAAGGAATTATCGGATTCTCTTGTATTAGGTCCTGATGGTGAAACGAAATACCCTTGTCCGAAATTACATTATAGAGAAAAGGTCTGCACTTCTATTTCAACTCCTGTATTTGCAAAAAATAGATTAGTAATGGCTGGATACGGTTCAATTAATATCTATAAAATAGGTTCTAATGCTAGTTTTCAAAAGATAGCTACTCGAAAAGGTTATTTTGAGTCTACTCCCGTTTGCTTTAATGGGAGTATTTATATTGCTTGTAGAGATGGTAACCTCTATCGATTTGGAATGATTGAGTCAAATCCTGTAAATGTTCCAAATGAAGAAGATGTTGTTCCTGTTGTTGTTGAAGTTAAAAAGCCAGTCAAGGATAAAGATACGACAAGTGCAGTAGTCAAATATCCTAAGATGAACATCGATTTGAAAGTGTATAAGAAAGTGGAAGTGTTTAATAATCTCAAATTAGCTAAAAAGCGAGAAAATGAGCTTAAAATGGCAGGGAAGGAGTGTATTCTATACGTCAAACGACGTCATAAGATCGAGTTATATATAAAGCGTAAGTAAATAAGGGCTAAGTTTCAGGATTTTACTATTTTCGCCTCGGCTTTTAATTCATTAAAATGAAGATAATTTATCGTTTGTCAGGATTCTTAATCTTGTGTTTTTGCGCATGTGATGTGGTGGAGAAAAAAGATTTGGAGCTAATCACAGAGCCTAAGCAAGAAAAGGTAGCGAAAATCGATTCCGTTGAATTACTGGATTCCGTGCCTCATGTAAAAATTGGTGTTCAAGTATGGATGTCCAATAACGTTAGTACAACTACCTTTTCTGATGGCAGAGAGATTAAAAAAGTAAAGTCGATCAAAGACTGGAATAAGTATAACGAACGTAAGATGCCATGCTGTTATGTTATGAAAAATGGCGATGTGCTTTACAATGGCTATGTATTGCTAGACTCTGTTTCAGTATGTCCCAAGGGATATCGGTTACCTATTGCTGATGACTATCTTATGCTCGCGGCATATCTTGGGGGGCGTGAAAAGTTTACAGAAAAGGTAATGACCAAATTGGCGAAATATGATTGGAGTGTTGAAGATTGGAATGAGGCGGAGCAATCTCTTTATTCAAGAAAAGTAGTAAGTAACAATCAATCTGGTTTTGGAGCAAATAAAGGCGGTTATTTATTCAATGGGGATTTAGCAGAAGGGGCTTGCTCTTTTTTTTGGGTGAATACACCTACTGACTCTACGAATACGGAGCTTAAAGCACTTTATATTGGTAACTGCCAATCTGATATGGAGCAAGGAATTGGTAACTTTGTTCTTGAAAATGGGTTCTCAATCCGATGTATCAGAAAATAAGTATGCGAATAATAATTTTAATTTTATTGTGCTTTAGTTTTCAATTAAGCTATGCTCAAAATTACAGCTATGCTCAATTAGATAGCTTAGGAAAAAATGTTCCTGTAGAGAATGAAGAGTCAATTGGTAAATTGGCGAATTACTTTCAGAAAATCACCAATAATAAAAATTATCAATCACGCTTAGTTTATTCTTGGGTGGCTCATCATATCTCTTATGATGATGATGCCTTCAATTCTCATGTTTTTAATGATCCTAGTGCGGAAGCAGTTTTTAAATCACGTAAAGCGGTATGCGCAGGTTATAGTTTTTTGTTTAAAGCCATATGTGATGAATTAAATATTCCTTGTGTGTCGATTGATGGTTTTGCCAAAGGATACGGGTTTAAATTAGGTATGCCAGTCACTGGAGTTAATCATGCTTGGAATGCTGTCCAGTATAATGATCAATGGCATTTAATGGATCCTACTTGGGGTAGTGGATATGCTGAGAATATAAATGGTAAGGCTAAATCAAAATCGATTTATAACGTTTATTGGTTTGATGTAAACCCTAAAGAGTTTTTGTTTAATCATTTTCCAGATAGCAGTAAATATCAATTTTTACCCAAAAAAGTTACTCGTGAACAATTTAAAAAGATGATGTATTTTGAAACCAGTACTGTTTTTCAAATGGGCTTCAATGTGGATAGTATTCTGATTAAATCACAAACCGACCCTAAATTTAGTCTCCCTACTGTTTTTAATATGGAGAGTGTATCTTTCAAAATTAATAGCGCTCCTTATAATAAAATAATAAAAGCAGCCTCAACTCTTTATTTCGAAATTGAACAGTTGTCGAATGATACCATTGTGTTGCTTAATAATCAAGATTTAATATTATTCGATAATAAATCTGGAAACACTTTTTCAAAAACAATGGAGCAATTAAAACTTGGCGAACTTCACATAGGAATATTGAGAGGTCCCGAAGTTGAAATAATCTTAAGTTACAAAGTGATTTAAATTGTGTATTCAAGCTGATGATGAAACAACGACTCGTGCTTCTTTTAGTTATAATTTGTCAATTTGCATTCGGACAAGATATTCCCAATGTCAAAGATACGGCAGCTAAAAAGCCCTTAATGATTTACAGTCTGGAGAAGGCTACAACTTTTAAGATAAATCATCTTTCAGGATTTTATAAATCTCCAGTTGCAATTTCAATTACAGGAATCGATACATCAAATGCAAGAATAATTGTTTCAAATGAAAAAGGAGAAACGTATCCGGGCTTGAATTTTACAATCACAGAAACATCTTCGTTAACAATAATTTTGAAGGGTGAGAATGGAAAAGATAGTAAATACCTAGGAACCTATTTTATTAATTCTCCTCATCAGATTCCAATTGTTTCAATAATTGTCGATTCAATCGAGTTTTTTCCACCAGAAGGAATTTACTATGGCGAAGTTGCTAATCGAGAAGAAAAGAAAAAGAATAAAAAAGCAAAAACAAAAGTAGTTGGTAAGGCTTGGGATAAAAAACCAATATCATGCTTTGCACAGTTTTATTTTTACAATGAATTGGTTGATGAATTAGCGCTTGATGTTAAGACTTACGGAGGTATGACTTTAGGTTGGAAAGAAAAGTCTTTGCAGTTATCGGCGAGAGATAATAAATATGAACGCAGTAAGATAAAAGTAAAACTATTCCAGAATTTACCTTTCAGAGATTATCAGCATGTAGTGCTTCGAACTTCTGGAAATGATCAACATGCAACACGAATAAAAGATATTGCAATTAGTCAGGTAGCAGCGGATATTGATTTAAATACGAAAGATTATCGTCAGGTGATTTTATATGTCAATGGTATTTATTACGGAATACATAACTTGAGAGAGAAAGTTAATGGCGATTATTTTAAATACCGCTATGATTGGAAGAAAGGTGATTTTATTGAATTGCAAGGTTCAGGAGATGAAAGTCCTGAATACAATTCATTAGTTTCTTATATCATAGAGAGTTCTGATAAGCCTGATTTTATTAATTTGATAAAAGATAGTATCGACATCGAAAATTATTTCAATTATCAAATATTTGAAACGTATATAACAAACATCGACTCACGTGGTAATGTTCGTTTTTACAAGCATAAGGATGGTAAATGGAAATGGGTAGTTTATGATGCTGATCAAGCATGTGCATTTGCTGAATCGAATTTTATTCAGAATCGTTGTTTGCCTAAAGAACGACTATGGTATAACCCTAGCTATACTACTACAATACTTGAACATTTATTGAAAAATGATACACTGCGAAATCGATTTGTAACGCAGTATTGTTACTTGAATGCGACTTATTTGAATGCGTCTTATTTTGGTCGTAGTTTGGATTTACGTGCAGAAAAAATAAAAGGGGAGCTGCCTCGTCATTTCAATCGCAGAAAAAATTTGTATGGCGAGGATATGGAAGCCTGGACAGAAAAGTTTAATGAGCTAAAGCAATATTTTTCTGTTCGCGATACAACGTTATTTAAAGATTTGAAAATCACTTTCTCAATTGATTCGATTTATCGACTAACAGTTGGTCAAAATAATAATTCATTCAAAGGACTCACTATAAATAATTCGGTTGTTCATACGAATGCAATTAATGGTTATTTCTTTGGAAGTATTCCTTTTGAATTATCTGCTCTGAATTCAAATCATCAATATCAATTTGATGGATGGAGTGATGGAGTAAAAACATCGAGCAGGAATGTTCAGCTGTTATCGAATTTAAATCTTACTGCAAATTTTAGTCATCTAAAAGCATCGTCTAAAAAAGATAGTTTAGAGATTAGAAAATACTATATCAATAATTCGAAGAAAGAGCCGTTGCTATTTATTGAGTTGGCTAACAAACACACTAGCGATATTTCTTTAAAGGGTGTAAAGTTATATGAAGATCGAAACGGTTTGGCTGTTGATTTAAGTAATGTAGTTATCCCTGCATCTTCTTCAATAATTCTTACTAATAACTTGAACTTGTTTAATTCGAATATTCAAAGTAAGAATTTGAAAGCAGTTCCAGCATTTGAATCAAGTTCTTTTTTAAATGATGTACAGTTTAATCTTATTGATACGATAAATCATACATGGATAGATAGTTTACATTATCTTGTGAGCGATTCTATGTTAATTTTACATGCAGGTTATTTGATTCAAAAGGAGAATGGTAAAATTAAGGTCAAGAATATTTCAATATCAAAGCTTAAACAATTAAAATTTAACGCATCCGTTAATAAAGAAAAGTCTGGAAACAGCACTATTTATATGATATCAATTATTTCGGGTTTGCTAATTATTTTGATAGTGTTATTCCTTATTCGTAAGCGCAATAATAAACTCACGAATTTGCCTATCGTATTATTTTTGTGCATGATGGCCGCATCATGTAATGGACAAGTGGATAATAAAGCTGTAAAGAATTCAAGCGATGTAGACACAATTAAAACGAATTGTGATAAAGGGAATTCTGTACTTAAACGATATATTGATAATTCAGGGAAAGGTGATTCCTCTATGTTAGGTACACGCAATGTAAGAGCTGTATTTCCAGGTTTGCTTTATAGAGGTGGCGGTAACAATCTTGATTTGAAAGATTCCATTCCAAAATATTATGTTCAAAATCCTTTGCCTTATTATGCAATAGATAATTTACATGAAGCTGGATTTAATAAAATCTATTACCTCTATTCAAAAAATTTTACACAACGTTATGATTCGTTTAAAATAGATTCGTTAAAAAGCATTGGTTTAGATTATGACTGCAGGCCAGTAATATCAGATACTTTTTTAATGGAGTTTTATGCAGATTTATTGAATCGGGTTAACAATAAAATTGATAACGAGAAGGAGAAGGTTTATATACATTGCTGGAACGGATGGCATCAATCAGGTATGTTGTCTGCTTTATCATTGATGCAGTTTTGTGATTTCAATTCCACTCAGGCATTAAAGTATTGGGAGTTGTGTACAGAAAATAATTACAAAGGCTATAATAATGTGAGGACAAGAATCAAAGAATACAAACCGCTTTCAGGATATGATTTTACTCAAAGTCAAAAGAAAATACTTTGTCCTTGTATGACAGAATTAGATACAGCTCACGTTGTGAAGCCAGTTGTTACTCCAAAAGATTCTTTAACATTATCGAGTTCTGAGATGATGGAAAAGCGTCATGGTATTTATGTGGTTAAATTAGGTGATACACCTTATAGTATTAGTAGAAGACTCGGTATTTCCATCACAGATCTAAGAAAGAAAAATAATTCAAGATTGAATGTGCTTCACGTAGGACAAGAACTCAAATACTAATTGGTTCTTTCAGTTCTTCTTAGCAACAATTTGATTCTGCTTTTTGGATCCCCAGTGATATCCCAATGAAAAATTAAGATCACCAAGATAGGATGGCGTTTTATATGCTGAATCTAAATCTTCCTGATATAAATTATCACTAAAATCTCTTACCGGTTTTTCGTAAACTCCAAAAACACTTACTTTCCATTGCTCATTATTAAAATGTTTGTATGGAATTCCTGTGTCGTCTTGAACAAGGTAATTACTCTTAGATAGAACAAAATCTCTGATAGTAGTAAAACTACCATAGTGTAATAGGTAAGAGGCAGATTTAATAAAAGTATTACAGTTTGCTCCTATAGATTTTTCCATGAATATCATATTCCCAGGATGTGATACTAGTTCGTCGTTAGCTAAGTCGCAGCAGAAGTAAGTGACCTTTTGTTGTTTATTTAATTTTTTATTCCACAATATCACTTGAACTATATTGCTTTTTTCATGATTGTTTACCGCGGTGAAATTGCCTTCGTCATCAATTTTACCAAATGATACCTGACTGATATCGTGTCCCGTTCGAACTGCTCCCCATAAAATCAATGGAAGCATACCATTTACTTTAGTATTGTGTTTGGTATCGGCACTCATGTTTTTGGTGATAAAATAACTCTTGTTATAAATATCGCGCAAAACATATTCGATGTCTTTCAAATACTGAGAAGTATAAGCTGAGTCTTTAGCAAACAAATTAGGAATATCACCTACATATTCACGCGCAATCATAAAGTACTCGTTCGCATTCGGATAAAGCCAAGCCATATGAATGAAATCACCACCAGAAAATGGATAAAAAACAAAGTTGGTGTCATTAGCACCATTTGATTTTATATTGTTTTCATTCCAACTCTTAATTTTAGATAAGCGAGAGTTTTCAATCGAGGCCATTTTCTGATTGACATTTTTATTAAACGAATCAATGAAGGTTTTGTCCCACTGCGGTTGGTAATAGTTGATAGGGTATCCTGCAATTAAATGAGATAGATTGTTGTAGGATGAATCAATATTGACTTTGATCGTTTTAACATCTGCAGTTGGTGCTGATGAACTATCTTGCTTAGTTTCAGTAGTAGTTTGTGTTGTAGGCGAATTCTTTTCTGTCGGATTGTTGCAACTAAAGGCTATAAAACAGAAAGTTATTTGAATAAAGCGATAAATTGATTTCATGAATCTTCGGGTGAAATAAATGGAAAGCGAAGGTAATAATCTATTAATTACTACTTGAAATTATTTGAATTTTCAGAGTTGTTTTAGCTTTAAAAGTAATTCACAATAATGAACATTGATGTTAATAAAAAAACAGGGTCAATTTGTTAAAATGATTGCTAAAAGTTAGTTTTGAAATCTTAAAATATTAATATCAGCAATGAGAATATTAAGTTTTTTATTTATTCTGATTTTGACTTCTATCTGTGCTGAAGCACAGTATAGTAGGTATGGTTACACGAATGGAAGTAGCATTATTTTGCGCGCTAACCATTCTACATCGTCATCTAAATTAACATCTTTGAAAAAAGGCGAATCATTAGAGATTTTAGACGAGTTTTATCCTACAAACAATACGAATGAAGCAATTTTAAAATACGAAACTCGCTTTTATGATACTTACGATGGCAACTACGTTTTCAAACTTCCTGAGGGGAAAGCGGTAAAGGTAATAGAGCATCTAAATGGAAGCAAAGTGAAAATTTCATACACACAACGCGATAAAAGTAAAGGATACGCTACAATCACTACTGATCGTTTGAAATTTATAAATGGAGATGGATGGTATAAAGTCAGGACAGAATCAGGAAAGGTTGGTTGGGTGTTTGGGCAATTTGTTGATTTAGAAATTGGCGATTAATCATGAATTTCAAATCAATATTTTTGTTATTATTTGTTTGCTTAACTGCTTTTTTCATTCAATCATCTTGTGTCAACAAACCCGTATCTGATAAAGAGCGTTTAACCGGTCAGTTTAATTACAAAACCGATCCTGATTTCATTAAACTGCCACTTGCTTATTCGACTAAAGAAATTTATTTGCGAAAAACTGTTTTTGAAAAATTTAAGGCGATGGCCGATTCTGCTGCAAAAGCAGGAGTTACTTTAAAAGCACTTTCAGGTACTCGAAGCTATTCTGAACAAAAAAATATTTGGGATAATAAGTGGAATAATTATTTTAAGAATGGTGATAGTATTGCCTGCATGAAAAAGATTCTTTTATACAGTTCAATGCCGTCTACATCCAGACATCATTGGGGAACGGATATCGATATTAATAGCTTAGAACCTTCGTATTTCGCAACGGGTAAAGGTTTGAAAGAATATACTTGGCTCGTAAACAATGCTCATAAGTTTGGCTTTTGTCAGGTTTACGACGATATGAAAAAAACAGGTAGGACAGGTTATCAAGAGGAAAAGTGGCATTGGTCATACTTGCCTGAATCAACTAAATTTTTAAATGAGTATCATGCAAAAATTTCTTATGCTGATATCAAGGGATTTAAGGGAAGTAACCTGGCATCGAAAATAAATTTTATTCCTTCATTTGTTGATGGAATAAGTAAAAAGTGTAAGTAATTAGTTAGCTAAAATGTCGTCATCAAAAATAAATTACGCAGCAGCTTTTTCTTTGGTCGTTGCGAATATGATAGGAGTGGGAATATTCACGAGTCTTGGATTTCAACTCTTTGGTTTATCAGATTATCGCGTGATATTGTTACTGTGGATTGTGGGTGGTTTGCTCGCTGTAATGGGATCATTTTGCTATGCAGAATTAAGTGCGGCCTTTCCTCGTTCAGGTGGTGAATATCATTTTTTATCTGAAGCATTCGGTCGTTTCGTTGGATTCCTTTCGGGATGGGTTTCTATTACACTCGGATTTTCTGCGCCTATTGCAGCAGCAGCACATGCATTTTCAAAATATTTTTCTCACCTATTGCCAGTTGGTGTTAGTCCAAATTTGCTTTCGGTTTCATTAATCATTTTAATTACCATCGTTCATTTATTTAAAAAGAACATTGGTGCCAATTTTCAAATATTTATTACAGCCGGAAAATTAATATTAATGTCGCTTTTTATAATTGCAGGTTTTTATTTTTCTTCTTCTGATAAACAAATTAGTTTTTTAATTACGAATGCTGATATGTCGACTGAATTGTTCAGCGCCGCATTTTGGGTGTCGTTGATTTATGTTTCTTATGCATACTCTGGTTGGAATGCAACTGCTTACATGATTGATGAAATTGAAAGTCCTGAAAAAAATGTTCCTCGTTCTATTTTAACAGGTACATTAGTAGTAATGCTTTTGTATGTATTGATGAATTTTGTTTTTCTATTGTCTGCCCCGGCTGATGCTATGCGAGGTAAAGAAGATGTTGGGTTTGTTGTGGCAGATTATATTTTTAGTAGCAGAGGAGCTTTAATTATTGGTGCGCTTATTTCTTTCTTCTTGGTATCAACAATTAGTTCTATGGTTGTAGTTGGCCCAAGAGTGATCAGTAGAGTTGCTCAGGATTTTCAAGAATTAAATTATTTATCGGTATTCTCAAAAAACGATGTTCCTGTTCGGGCAATCATTATTCAATCGTTAATTGCAATTGTGATTTTACTTACCACCGACTTTCAATTCGTGATTACATGTATCGGTTTTGTGTTAACACTTTTTACAACACTTACAGCGGCTGGTTTAATTTGGCTCCGGAAGAAACGAGCTGATGTACCACGTCCAATTCGTGTTCCTCTTTATCCTATACTTCCTATAGTTTATATCGTATTTAATTGTTGGATTATGTTCTATTTATTAATGAACAAACCTTATGAGAGTGGTTTAGGTTTGTTATTCGTAGCTGTTGGAGCAGTGTTTTATTTAATTGTTTCTAAAAAGAAAATTAACGTTACTGCAATAATGCTAGTTAGCCTGATATCTTTAAGCTCTTGTAATCAAAATCAAAATAAATCCAACGAAGAAAATAATAGCGTTTCTGAAGTAAATAAAATCGACTCTACGAGTTCATTAAGTAGCGACTCGACACAAAATAAAATTTCTACTGATAGAAATACATCTGAGAGAGATAATATAAATTTTATATCCGACGCCAACCTCAATGAATGTGCAAGTTATCTTGCTTGTTTGGATTCTAGTAAAATTCCATCTGACTTTAAAAAGTATGCTTTTAAGTTGAATAATGCATGGAATAAGAAGAAAGAAAAAATGCTTAATCCTGTAAGTGATTGGATGATGGATGAGCATTTGGATACTGTTGGAGGTAAAGAGCGCTTAGTGTTTTATCCCTTTAGTGGACCAGACTTCGATTTCGCGAATGCGTTCTATTCGGATGCATCTACGTATGTTATGATTGGGCTTGAAGGAATTGGGGACTTAACACTTTTTGAAAAAGATAATACGCACAAGCAAAATAACTTTATTAAAGAAGCAGGTAATATTCTTCGAACAACTAATAAACTTGGTTTTTTTGTTACGAACCATATGCGCTCTGAATTACGAGTAAATGGTACAATGTCGATTATCGCATTTTATGTGAAAAAAATGGGTGGTGAAATAGGTGAAATTACACCGATGCATTGGGATAAAGCAAAAGGTCAGCCTGTGTTAATATCTAAGGATAATAAAGGTGATATGTTTAAAATGGTTTGCAAGATGGAAGGTAAGTCGAAGCCAATAACTATTTATTATTTTTCTAAAGACATTTCCGATCATGGTCTGAATGGCGAAAATGATTGGTTAGAGTGGGTAAAGAAAACGGCCGACGGTCAACCGATTGTTAGTCTGACGAAATCAGCTTCTTACTTGATGCACATAAGTAGTTTCTCTGTAATACGTGATTTTATTTTAGAAAACTCTGTGCTTCATATTCAAGACGATTCAGGAATTCCATTAGCAGATATGGAGTCGAAAGATGCTGGTGTCAAGTTATATGGCAAATATACTAGAACAATTAAATTGTTTGCAGGAAGAGTTCAAAGGGATATGCGTAACCGTTATGCTGATCGTGATAATGTAAAATCATTGCCATTTGCAATAGGTTATAACGTTACACACAGAGAATGTAATCTACAAGTACGTTCTCCATATTTTAGGTAATATGCGAAAACATTGGGTCACGCTATTTACTTGTTGTATTTGTTTTTGTTTATACGCAAATGCTCAACGTGTGTCCAATTCAAAAGTTAATCTTAATAAAATTATTAGCTCATCACCTGTATCGATTGATTTAAACAAGGATAGAGTACAAATTCTTGTTGGTGAAGTGCAAAAAAGTAAATCAGCTTATCCTTCAATAACATTTACTTCTCTTGGATTGGATTCTTCAAAGTATTTTTATCCTGCTAGTTCTGTAAAGCTGCCAGTTGTAATTTTAGCATTGGAGTGGTTAAATGAACATCAAGAGGTAGGAGTAGACATGAATACTCCTTTCGAATTAATTTCAACTAGCACTTGTCATTCATTTCAATCTAATTCATCATCCAAGGACGATATCTTAACTATCGAAAACTGCATAAAAAAAATATTGCTAGTAAGTGATAATCGTAGTTATAACGCTTTATTCGATTTGTTGGGTCGCGATTATATCAATTCAAAATTAAAAGCTAAAGGATATACTAAATCGCAAATTGTTAAATCATTTTCTGGATGTCCAGATTCTCTTTTAAATATTAAACCAGCATTGAATTTTTTCAATGATAAGAACGAGGTTGTTTTTCATCTAGATAGCACGACTTATTCTAATCCAATTTCTAAATTATCAATTGATGCAAAAGTGGGTGATTCAATCATGATTGATAGCTTGACAACTATTGCAGGAGCAAAAGATTTCTCGATGAATAATTATTTGCCATTAGATGAAGGATTAGATATGTTAATTCAATTGATATATCCAACAAGTAACCCTGCTTGGCAAATTACAGCCAAACAACGCACGTTTTTGATGTATTGGATGAGTAGATATCCGAAGGAAAGTAAAATGAAAGTATATACTTCTAACAAGCAGTATTTCGATGCCTATAAAAAATATCTTGTTTATGGTAGAGAAGAAAAGCCAATTAAATCTGATGCATTTCGAATTTATAACATCGTTGGTTTGTCATATGGGTTTGCTACTGATATTGCGTACGTAAAGTCAAAAAGTGGACGGAAAGAAATGTTCATTGCAGCAACTACTTATTCAAATAAAGATGGCGTAATGAATGATAATAAATACGATTATGATACAATCGGATTCCCATTTCTAAAATATCTGGGGAAAGCGATTTATAATCAGGTAAAATAAAGCATTAATTATCTTAGACGAAGTACACGTCCAATTTTCAATGTCGACTCAGGCTTCAGATTGTTAAGCTTACACAAAGTCTTTACAGAAGTTTTGTTTCTTAACGCAATTGCCAAAAGGGTGTCGCCATTTTTAATCTTGTAAGAGTACTTTAAATTGGATTTAGTCTTTGTTGTCTTTCCATTAAATGTTGTAGAAACAGAATTGCTTTTGCCAATTACAAAATTACTTTTGGTTAGCATAATTGATTCTGAACTTAAACAACCTTGGTCAAATGCAATTATTTCCTGCGGATTAAATGGTCTGTCTTTATAACGTGTTTCGAAATGTAAATGCGGACCAGTACAACGAGAGCCAGTGCAACCACCTTCTCCTAAAACATCACCTGCTTTAATAACTGAATTGGGCTCTACATTGATTTTACTTAAATGTGCGTAGTAAGTCTCCAGGCCGTTATAGTGACGGATAATTACTAAATTGCCATATCCACCATTGTTATATTGAGCGTAACGTACAACTCCATCAAAAGCAGCTTTAACAGGATCTCCTGTCTGCAAGTGTAAATCAAGACCTTTATGAGGGCGGTTCCATCTCCATCCAAACTGAGAATTAATTTTGGTCTCAACTGGCATTACAAAACAACGGAACTCATCTGTTAATTTGATATGAACTGTATCAGGAATATTATCATCTGCATAAGGATATAAATTATCATTATCCCAATATTCACATGTAATTAAATTGTACATCTCTACAAATAAAGAATCATCACCATCAAAACGAGGCTTGCCATCAGCAAGTGAAATTGTAGAACAAATTCCCACTAGTGCAACTGCAATAAATAATCTTTGAATAAACATCATAACAACAAAAGTTTCTTGATTAATTAACGGAGGCAAAATTCGCCATTCAATCTTTGCCAAACAAGCAATTCGGGGTTAAGGCAGGGTTAATTCATCTTAAGTTCATATTCGATCAAAAATTAATATAAAAAATATTCAAAAAATAGCATAAGTCGTTGATTTATAATATTAAACAATTTTGTTGGATTATGAATTTTATTCGATTATTTCATTCATATTTTGCAATTTTGTCCGCTCTGAACAATGGTTTTCGCTAGTTTAACCTTTCTTTACTTTTTCCTGCCGCTGAACCTGATTCTGTATTATTGTTCCAATAATGCGAATTACAGGAATTTCATACTTACGCTGTTTTCATTCGTTTTCTATGCTTGGGGAGAGCCGATTTGGGTTTTCTTGCTGATTTTCAGTGCCACTGTTGACTACCTAAATGGGTTGTTCATTGAAAAGTACCAAGGTACCATTTGGGCAAAACTCGGGATTATCTCAACGCTGATATTTAACCTCGGAATTCTGTTCTTTTTTAAATATAGCGGATTTATTTACGATAATGTAAATGCCATTTTTGGGACGTCTTTTCAGTTTCCAAAGTATTCTTTACCAATCGGAATTTCATTTTATACCTTTCAAACGATTTCTTATGTGATTGATGTTTATCGTGGTGAAGTGAAGGCTCAGCGCTCCTGGATGAAGTTTATGATGTTCGTGAGTTTATACCATCAATTGGTTGCAGGACCAATTGTCAGGTATTCGCATATCATGAATGAAATCGATACCCGCAAGTTTAGAATAAGAGATATTTCTGGGGGTATCACTCGCTTTTGTGTTGGGTTATTTAAGAAAGTAGCCATAGCCAATATTGCTGCAGAGCTTGTCGTAAAATATCTTGATAATCCAGAATTGTCATCCCTCTCAACTGGTGAGATGTGGTTTGGTGTCATCATGTTCTCTATTCAGATTTATTTTGATTTTTCTGGCTATTCCGATATGGCAATTGGTCTTGGACGAATGTTTGGTTTTCATTACCACGAGAACTTTAACTATCCCTATATAGCTAAATCAGCCACGGACTTCTGGCGCAGATGGCATATATCACTAGGAACTTTCTTCCGCGACTATGTTTATATCCCCATGGGCGGAAATAAAAAGAATGGCTATTTGAATTTGTTTGTTGTATGGGGCTTAACAGGTTTATGGCATGGAGCAAATTGGAATTTTATTTTCTGGGGATTGTTTTTTGGAATATTAATAATGCTTGAAAGGTTAATTACATTCAAGCGAATTAATAAAGTGCCTGGATTCTTTTTAAGGATTTATTTATTGTTAGCAGTCGTATTGGGCTGGGCATTATTCTACTTTACAGATTCATCAAGATTGTTGACTTGTTTTAAATCATTATTCCATGTTACCGATGTTCCTTGGTGGGATTATTCATTAACACTGACTATCAAGGAAAATATCTATTGGATGATTTTAGCATTTGTGTTATGTATGCCTGTTTATCAATTCTTGGTTGTTCGATATAGAAAAGTATTGTTAGAGAGAAATAGTAATTCACTTTATTGGACAGGTATCGCATTTTCCATTTTCTTGTTAGTTATATCAACTGCTTTGATGGTTGGTAAGTCATATAACCCTTTTATTTATTATCGTTTTTAATGAGCGCGAAAAAATTCCATAAAACTTCTGCGTTACATCTGATAATATTTTCAGCGGTGTTAATTATTTGCGCGATATTATTTTTTGCTGTGCCGAAAATTAATATTTCTCAGATGGAAAACAGAAAACTCACTCCGTTTCCTGTTTATTCGTGGCAAAATCTGGAGAATGGAAGTTACTTAGATAGTATCGATTTATATGTTGCAGATCATTTTCCTTTTCGTGATAGATGGGTTGATTTAGTTGATCAATATCGTAACGCAGGTGGAATTAAAGATGGAGAAATAGCAATTATTGAAAACGATAATTTCTCGATGGAGTCGACGGATTCTACCAAACTTGATTCAGTTGATTTAAATATTGTTCAAGATTCAATTAAACTCGATAATGCAAAATTAGGATCAGCAAAAGGGTTGATGATTTACGATGGAATGGGGATACAGATTTTTGGCGGCTCGAATAATTATTCGAAATTATTTGCGTCAGTAATTAACGATTATCGTTCTACTTTCGATTCTTCCATAAATATTTATTACATGGGTATTCCAGCACATGGAGAATACTATATGCCTGATGATTACAAAAAAGGAAATTCGGAGTCGAAGAATATTGCCTTCACGGCAACGCTCTTGAACCCACAAATTAAAAGCGTTTTTATTGCTGATTATATCAAGCAACATCGTAAAGAGTATATTTTCTTTAATACGGATCATCATTGGACAGATTTAGGTTCGTATTACGCTTATCAGAAATTTTGTGAAGCAGCCGCACTTAAAGCGACTCCAATTGAAAATTATGATATAGAATACAGAGGAAAGTTTTTAGGATCTTTATATCAGCTTACACGCGATCAGCGATTAAAAGAAAAAGGAGATTCTTTAATCATTCATAAAATACGAAATAAGTATACTATGAAGGTGCTTGATAATCCTAAAAATTACACAAAGGGAAGTGCAGGGCAAATGTATTATAAGTGGAATAATACCTATGGTTGTTATATCAGTGGTGATCTTCCTCTTGAACGATTTGATTCCGATGTGAAAAATAATCGACGATTGGTAGTAATTAAAAATTCTTTTGGTAATGCATTAATACCGCATCTTGTACAAAATTTCGAGACTGTTTTTGTTATCGATTACCGTTATTTCCAAGGAAGTATTTATGATTTAGTAATTAATCAGAATATAACGGATATTCTTTTTCCTATTCCGGCTTTCTCTTCTAATACGGTTAGTCATGTTCAACGAATAAAATCTATCTTAAAAATTACCGATGCTAAAAAATCTAGCCAAGTAGCAAATCTCCAAGCTCAAAAAGAATATCCCAAAGGGACAATATTTAAAGTACAGATTTGTTCTTCTAAGGAGCATAAAGATGCAACCTACTACTTGTTAAAGAATATTCCTAAGTATACAGAATATCAACACAAAAATTATTTTTTATATCTGGTAGGTAACACAACTACTTACAGCGAAGCAGATAAGCTAAGACTTCAAATGGTAGATGCTGGCTATCATGATGCCTTGATTAGAGGATTTTTAAATGGTGAACTGATAAAATAAAGTAATGACTAGAAGAAAAGTTTATTTGCTATTGTGTTGTATTGTTTATTCAATTCAGTCGTTCGCACAAATTAATTCCAATTATCCTTCATGGATAAAGCAAGATTACAATTATATTTATTTTCAAGATTCTTCTGATTTGAAAAATCTTTGTGACTTGTTAGGTGCCAAGGGTAAAAGTCTAACGGTATTGCATATAGGTGATAGTCATTTACAAAATGAAAATTTGCCCAATCAATCTCGTAAGTTATTTCAGGCAATGCAAGGAGATGCTGGTATTGGGTTAATAGTGCCATTCTCTACTGTTAAATCGTATGATGCACGATTTTATAAATCAACGCATACAGGAACTTGGAAATATTCCAAAAGTTATATGAGTAAGTTTGATTATCCAATGGGCGTTCGTGGTATGACAAGCTATACAAGTGATACGAATGCAACTTTTAAAATGACATTTTCTCAAAATGTTTCATCAGCAAATAATGAACTCGTTGTTTTTCGTCATGATAATGATTCGGTTTTTGAAATGGAATTTTTTATTGATGATCAACCTGCGAAAGTTAAGTACAGTGATGATGAAAAAGTTATTTATGATATTATTGGAGGTTTTTCTGTTTTGTCTTATAAATCAAGAAAAACACAATCACATCAAAAGGATATCACTATTACAGGACTAATTCTACAAGATTCTTTACATAGAGGCGGTGTTTGGCATAATGCGGGAGTAGGAGCGGCTCCATATAGAATGGTTTTATCAGAAGAATTATATGAACCGCAAGCCAAGTACATAAATGCAGATGTAGTTATCATAGATTTAGGTACAAATGATTTTCTTTACTACAATCGTATCGAACCTGATTTACGACAACAAATTATTAAAGTAATTGAGAAAGTAAAAAGTGCTAATCCGAATGCAGATATTATTTTGACGGATGCCCAAGAAATGAAGTATAAAGGAAAACGTACTACTATTGCTAATCAGTTTTCAGAATTAATGTACAATCTTTCTGTTGAGTTTCATACCGGCTTCTGGAGTTATTACACTGTTTCAGGAGGAAAGAATGCATGGCGTTTTTGGGATGCTGCAAAATATACCCAAGGTGATGGTATTCATTTAAACGGTGTGGGTTCAGAGCTAAAAGGGACAATGCTTTTTCATGCGATTGAAAATAGTGTATCCTTGATTCGTAACAAACATATCGCTTCAAAGCCATTTGAAATTATTGCTGACAGTTCATTGATGCAGGAAGTTGATACAATAATCACTGATTCTTTAACTACTCATAAAATCAATTTAGATCAGCAAAATACGAAAGCGGTTGTTAAAGAAAATAAACCCACAAAAACACAGAAGAAAGATAAAACACCTTCCGTTTACATAGTAAAAAAGAATGATACTCTTGGCGGAATTGCTTTAAAAACGAAAGTTCCAATTGCAAAACTTCGCAAGCTTAATAAGCTGAATAGTGATTTAATTAAGCCTGGACAAAAACTCAAATTAAAATAGATTTATAATTTGCGAAACCATTGTACCATTGGTATTGCAGCTGGTGCCATATCTCCATCAATACTAAATCCGGTAAATCCAAATTGAAAGGCTTTGTTTTCTGATAACTGCCACCTGATACCTGGAATGAAAATACTTAGTCCTGTTCTTTTCTCACGTGTTGTTGTCGTCTTCTCCTCATATGACTGTGTAATTGGATTGTAAATCATATCGGTAGTTGTTACATCTTTATACCCACTCGGAGGAACAATAAAAGAATCAAAAACGATACTTACTTTATTTGAAACTTTTGTCATTCCTGCAATTGAAATAAGCGCACGGCCACTTGATTGTCCATCACTCCAAACGCTTCCATATCCAGCAGAAAAAGTAGCATTTGTTCTTCTATCTCCTAGTGTGAATGAGGTGTATGGAAGTATAAGTCCAAAATCAGCAGCTGCCCATGACCCTGTACCTACTAATGTGCCTAAACCAAGGTGGGCATTTTCGCTTAATTTGAAAGAATATTTTGCTTGAGCAATAATTGGCACTCCAACCCAAGTAGTCATGATTCCAATTCCGAAATTATTCGATACGCCAAATTGAAAGTCGGGACCATATAAATTCCATAGAATATAACTATCACCTTTTTTTATAGGTAATCCATTTGTAGTAATAAAATAACGAGTGGAAAAAGTTTCAGATGGTTTATACAAGCCATCCTCACTTAATTCTGTGTCGGATATTTGTTCAATCAGGCTTATTTCAAATTTTGGGATTAAAACTTGCCCAATTTCTTTGGTCGTTAGTAATACTTCTTTGGAATCCTGACTTAAGATTTCTCCAAAATAAATTTTGCCTGAGTTAAGAGTTACTTTGTAGATTATTGGCTTTTGAAGATTAGTTGAATCAACTGGTTTTACCTGAGCAAAACTACCCAAGGCAAAAAAGCAAAATAAAAGTGTAAGTAATTTTTTCATGATCTTAATATTAGTTTTAACAAAGGTTGTTGCGTTTTACTTAATAAAACCTGATTAATCTCTTAATGTCTATGATAAATATCCTTTTTTTAAAAGCAATTTACTTGTTGTACATTCGCAAATCAATTTATGCGAACAGATAAAATCATATTTCCGGTCAAGGTGCCTTATAGCACTGCTCCTGATATCATTAAATTGAAAGATGATTTTTCGTTAACTCCAATTTCTGATGGAACATTTCAATATAAGCGTGAAGAGTTAGACGTCTTTCCTAGTGATTTAGCAGATGAAATAATGAGTGATGACTTGCTTGTTTGTTACAATAAAATCACAACTAATTATAATTTACCTAAAGCCACATCAATAAAAGAACTTGCTTTATATGTTGAGGAGGATGTTGCGATTTTAGCTCTCGGAAAAGTACTAGCAATTTGTTTTTGTTCGCCAAGTGGATTTATTCCTTCTCAAATAGTAGGCAAGTCGTTTTTTGAAATCCATCAGCCAATTCCGGATTCAGATTTATTATTAAAGATGAGTGCTAAGATGGGGTCATTGCTTTCAGATAGTACTAAAGGACCGCACAGAAGGCACGTGTGGACGATCACTGCAAATCCATCAAATAATCAGCATCCATCGTTGAAAGATAAATACGCTCCTAAGGTAATAGATGATTTGTATTTTCGAACTGAAGTACAAACCACCGTTCCTCTTGGTGATAATATTCATGCATTGTTTAGTGTTAAAGTTTCGATGATACCATTAAAAGAGATTTGGAACGATGATGAAAAGAAAAACATCATTCTCGCAAGCATCGATTCGATGTCAGAGGCAATGCTTGAATACAAAAATTTAAAAACAATAAAATCAATTTTAAATTCAAAATAATTGAAATGATATACGGTATTATGGCAGCAATGCCTGAAGAAATTGAAGGTGTTATAAAGCTGGTTGAAAATTCTGAAATAAAAAGTATTGGTGGACGAGATTATATATCAGGTACTATTAATGACAAAAATGTTGTTGTTGTTTTTTCGAGATGGGGAAAAGTAGCGGCTGCTTCAACTGTGACAACATTGATTGATATTTTTAATGTCAACCAAATTTTGTTTACGGGAATTGCAGGTGGTATTCATGCCGATTTAAAAGTGGGTGATATTGTCGTGGCTTCTAGCTGTGTTTTTCACGATATGGATACACGTCCTTTGCATGATCGTTACGTTGTTCCTTTGCTTAACATAAAGTATTTTGATGTGCATGTTACTGATGGATTAATCGAAAAATTACAAAATGTGTTTGATGTCAATAATATTTCAAATGTAGTAGGTGAGCAATGGTCAGGTCATTTTAATTTATCAGCTGTAATGATTGTGAATAGACCAATTGCAAGCGGTGATCAATTTATAAACTCGCAAGAAACAAGAAATGATATTCAAGTAAATTTAGCCGACGTTGCATGTGTAGAAATGGAAGGCGCCGCTGTAGCACAAATTTGTTTTGAGCATAATATTCCTTGTACAATTGTTCGTACAATATCAGATAGTGCTAATGACTCTGCTGCTGTCGACTTTGAGCCATTTGCAAAGTATGTGGCCTCTAATTATTCAATTGCTATTGTTTCTGCTTTATTGTCTGATTGATTTTATATATTTTAGAGTATGAAAAAATCGCATATTATTTTATTGGCCTTGCTTTGTTTCGCGGTTGGACTCTTCGGTCAGCGATATTATGATAGAAATTTTGGAAGAGAGGTTGTTAATTTAAACGACCCCAATTCTCCATATTTTAAGCCATGTGCATTTGAAAGCACGCCTCCCGATTCATTAATTCCTAGACTAGAGATACCAACTATTCGTCCTGGAGATCAAATCGTGGAGCATCTCGCTTACACGCTCGATTACGTAGAGAAATATGAACAAGCTTCATGGGTTGCCTATGAATTAACAGCTGAGGAAACGGTGAAGCAATTTGAAAGGAGTAATAAGTTCTTTAAAGATCCTGAAGTTAAAACAGGCTCTGCTTCTGATATTGATTATAAAGGTTCGGGATATGATCGTGGTCATTTAGCTCCTGCCGGTGATATGAGCTATAGCGAAGAGACTATGTTAGAGTCTTTCTACTATAGCAATATGTCGCCTCAAGATCCTTCTTTTAATCGAGGTATTTGGAAAAAGCTGGAAGAGAAAATTCGAAATTGGGCAGTTTTATATCAATCTATTTATATTGTTACAGGTCCAGTTTTATCAGAAGGTAATATAACAGCTACTAACGGCTTGGCAGTACCTAAGTATTATTACAAAGTCATCCTGGATTACCATAGCGCGCATTTACAGGGAATCGGTTTTATTATGCGTAATGAAGGCGCTTCTGGAAATTTGCAGGAATATGCTGTTTCAATTGATAGCGTAGAACGATTTACAGGAATTGATTTTTTTCCGCGATTGCCTGATAAGTCGGAAAATGCAGTGGAGGCAAGATTATGTTTGCCATGTTGGGATTGGACCAATTCTGTTTCTAGTCATTCAGGTGGGAGCAAGAAAGAAACTGGAGCCTCGGTGCAATGTAATGGTACTACGAAGGCGGGAGCACGTTGTAGAAAAACAACTACCGATCCCAGCGGATTTTGCTATCTTCACCAATCTCAATCGGGGAGCGGGAGCAGTGAGCGTCAAAATGTTGGTACCCGTAGCGAAACATCAACGCAATGCAATGGAACAACAAAGAAAGGTGCTCGTTGTCGTAGAATGACACGCAGTTCCAATGGTTATTGTTATCAGCACGGCGGAAATTAAGACAACAAACCAAATACTATACTATGCAAAGCAACTACTTCCGTTCGAACAGTTATTTCATCGATGAAAATGTGAACTTCTTTAAGTTCGAAAATACCTATCAACTTTATGATGATATGGGAGTAAATATTGGAGCTGTTTGTCAGAAATTGACAATCGGACAAAAAATATTAAGAATGATACTTAATAAGGCAATGCTTCCATTTTTATTGGAAATTAAAGATATGGATGGTAATGTGCAAGCTAGTATTGCCCGAGGATGGACATTTTGGATGTCGAAAATTACCATTTCTGATGGAAGTGGAAATATAGCTGGTTCAATTAAACAAAAGTTCAAATTCTTCAAGCCTGAGTTTATTATTTCAGATAGTAATGGACAAGAAATAGCGATAATTAAAGGCGATTGGAAGGCTTGGAATTTTGAAATTTTAGACTCCAACCAACAGTCTATTGGTAAAATAGATAAGAAGTGGGCGGGTGCAATGCAAGAGATTTTTACCTCTGCCGATAAATATAATGTGACATTAAATTCGGAAATAAAAGATAATTTGCGTAAAATTGCTATCTTATCTTCGGCAATTACCATCGATATGGTCTTAAAAGAAAGCAAATAAAAAATTAATAAACTACAATCATTAAACCCAAAACCAAAACCCAAATGAAAAAATTAGTTTTAGCATTAGCATGTGTAAGCATTTTATTCAATGCTTGTAAGAAAGATGATACTGCGCCTAGTTCTAGTGGTTCTACAACATTAACAGTAGAAAAGAAAAACAGAGCAGCAGTAATTTACTTTGGAGAAGACTGGTGTCCTCCATGTGGTACTTACGGTGGTCCAACTTTAGATAGCTGTTTAAAGCAAGAAGGAACATTGTTAACAGGAATGAAAATCAATACAAGTTCAAACAATTCTTCTTTGAACTGGTCAACAGGACAAGGAATGTGGAATGTTTTCAATACAGGTGTATTTGCAAGTGCAAATGCAATTCCTTCAATGGCTGTTAACACTACCAAGCAAAGCGTAACTACAAGTGTATCTAGCAATTATTCTGGTGCAGTTAATAAGGCAACTACGTTTGCTAATGGAACTGTTATCGCTGGTATCGCATTAAGAAAAAGTATCTCAGGTGACTCTATCGCTGTAGATACGAAAGTAAAATTCTTTAGCGATATAGCTGCAGGTTCTGATTACCGTTTAGCAGTTTATGTTGTAGAAGATAAATTATTTACATCCCAATCTACTAGTTCAGGTACGAACTCTAACTATGAGTATCGTAACTTAGTAAGAACTTCTAATGCTACTGTTTATTATGGTACAGAAATTAATAATGGTGGTGATGCAATCGCTTTAGATCAAGAGTTTTCTAATACTTACAAAATGTATTTAAAACCAGCTTGGAATAAGAATAACTTAAAAGTTATTGGAATTCTTTGGAAGATGGGTGGTTCTCCTGCTCAGATAGTAAACTCGAATGTTGTTAAGTAATTAATACCAATTTATAAAAGCCCTATAGTATTTTACTATAGGGCTTTTTAATTTATATACCAATGGAGATTTTATTCAAAAAAACATTTCGTAAATTATTAGAGCAAGATGGACAGCATGCCGTATCATCAGCTAAGCTGCTTTCGGTAATAAAGATTTCAAATAAGTCACAATTGTCCGAAGCGTTTATCGAATATGATACAGATAAAGACTATTTTATTGAGGAGGATATTCCATTATTGATGTTGCTATTCTTAAAGCCCTCAAATAATAATTCAAAGAATATTTTTGCGACTATACGCAACTGGACAGAAGAGAAAGAGTGTTTTTATCAGAGCCAAATTGGCAATGATTTTAATGTCGTAATAGAAAATTTATAATGTTATTTCTGCTTTTTGAAGAGGCTTTCAGCTATCCCTTTTACAGAGACTACATTTAATGGAAACTCCAAGAATACATGCAGGAAGCTTAAGAAGAACAATACGATAATGCCGGTTCTGTAATCATATAAGTAAAATGAAATACTCGCTAGCCATATTATAGCTATAGATACTAATCGTGTCTTAGAAGTGCCCTTATGCCATCCTATGATTGAAGTTTTGGAAAACCAATTTAAATAGTGGTAGGTGTAAGCAAATGCAATAAAAATCTGAATTTTAATTCCTAGAATGGATAACAAAGAAAAAGATTCTTCTTTCGAATTTTTTAATAAATCTGCAAGAGAAAAGTTTAGTGAGTGAAATCCACTGGCAATAAAGTTGTCTTGCGTATGCTGACTTAAGATGTATTGTTCAGGATGGACATTTCCGAAGGTGATAACAAGAGGAATTAACGCAAGTAATGCTACACCGATATAGCCAGGTGTGCTTTTCGATTTGATCGCTCCAAACAACATGAATAAAAGTGTAAACAGATACACATGAATAATAGTTGGCAGGAAAACACTTACTAGTACAATTGAGAATGAAATGTATTTTAAAATGAAGTAGGATACCAACAAGCTTATAATAAGGAAAGGAAGTGTATACTTTAGCTCTTTTAAGAATACTAATCCTATTGAGAAGAATAAAGCAGTTAATAGAATAACATTAGAGGAGGTGTTTAGCTCTTTCAGAAAGTTCTTTACAATTTCGATATCATAGATAAATTTAAACCATGGTAGAGATAGTAAAAGTGGAACGGATATGACTATTCCAAATAGTACAAATGTCCAGATCCAATCTTTCGTTTTAATAAAGTAGTTTCTTTCTTTCAGCCAGTTTATTTCTGTGAGATAGTGTAAAGGGCCTAAAAACGCATATGAAAACAAGAACAACTCGAATGGAATCTTGTAGGCCAATAGCAAAGAGATTACTATCAGAAGTATGTTTAATCGGTCGATATTTTTACTTTCCATAACTTTTTCAAGCCACTAATTTAAATAAAATGATTTAGCATAACGATAAATCTCTTTTACTAACGAATATCATATAGTGATTTAAAGCTGTTATAAGTATATTTGAAACAATAAAACTAAATTACTATGTCAAATCTTGAATTCTTCAAAGCCTGCTGGAATAATGAACTAAACGCTACAGTAAGTATCTTTAAAGCATTGCCTAATGATAAATTGGACTATAAGCCACATGATATCAATCGTACGGCATATGAAATTGTCGAGCATTTGGTCGGACATGCCGTGGATTTGGTAACAATTGCATCATCAGGATCGTGTGATGAAACGCTTACCTATAATTTTTCAAATGTCGAAGAAGCAGCAGCAGCTTATCAGAATAAGTCCGATGAGTTAATGCAAATTCTAATTTCATTGAGCGATGATCAATGGGAAAATGAGGATGTAGAATTAACTATAAATACTAACCCTTTCATAACGTTAAAGCGTAGCCAAATGATGTGGTTTTTCTTTTTTGATATCATTCATCACAGGGGGCAATTATCAGCTTACGTAAGACCAATGGGCGGGAAAAATCCTGCAGTGTACGGATATAGTGCAGATTCTCAATAATTTTTTCGGTTTGTTAGGGGCAAATGTTTAATTTTTTATCTCATTCGTAAAATAATAACTTTGCCACTGTTTTACCAATATTGAATATTTTTTTTATCAATTTTATATGTCATTTAATGACAAACAGACTTGTTTTTTAATAAACCTTCGTTTATTTTAGCACTCCATATACAATAAGTTACACTAAGTATTCGACTTACGGGGGTAATGTCGATTAATAGTAATTATGTTTAGAAATTATCCAGGTGAAAAATGGGAGCAGATTGATGTAGATCATAAGCTTCGATACAATTATGCGATATCAAATTATGGACGCTTGGTTAGTTATTCAGAGGCTATTAAAGATGGCAGAATAATTAAACCAGGGAAAGTAGAAGGATATACTACATTTAGGTACAAGCTATATGCTGGTGCCAAAATACGGTACTTTTCTAAAATGATTCACAACCTCGTTGCGGATAAATTTTTAGATAAGCCAACTACAGAACATAATTATGTTATCCACTTAGACCGTAATAAGTCTAACAATCACTACAAAAATCTTAAGTGGGCTACCCGCGAGGAAAGTATTCAATTTAAGAAAGAAAGCCCTGCAGTAAAAGAGGCGATGCGTAAGTTGGTTGAGTTAAATAAAAAACGTGATGGAGCAAAGCTTACTGAAACTAAGGTGCGTTTGCTGAAGAAAAAAATATTTGATCCTAATCGTAAAACACGATTGAAGATGCTCGCAAAGCAATTCGGTATTAGCGAAATGCAGCTGTACAGAATTAAGTCGGGAGAGAATTGGGGACACGTGAAAATTGACGATTAAATAGTCAATTAATATCGTTACTTTTGTTAGCGATGAAAAAAATACTGTTTCTTTTGCTTTTTACTCCTGTATTTGCATTTGCACAATCAGATACCGTTTCAACAATTCCTTTCAAAGATGAACCTGCTGATGTCTTTACTGTTGGACTTGGTTTCGGTCAAGACCTTGGTGGAATAGGAGCCAATTTAACGTATTATGCTACTAATAGACTAGGATTTCAGGGAGGTTTGGGATATGCGCTTGCAGGCATTGGATATAATGCTGGTGTAAAATATCGTTTTTTAAAAGGCGAAACACTGTCTAAACGAACACCATTTTTCACCGCTATTTACGGATATAATGCTGCTATAAAAATTAAAAATCTAAGTGAAAAGAATAAATTATTTTATGGCCCATCACTAGGATTTGGTTTTGATTCCAAGGCACTAGGTACTAGTCATACCTATTGGTCTTTTGCTGTTTATTATCCATTTCGAAGTAATGAAGTAACTAATTATATGGATTACTTAAAGAAGAATTATGGAGTAGTATTTAAAAGTGATTTGTTTCCTATTACTTTATCAATCTCCTATAAAATGATAATTCGATAGTTTCTTTTTAACTGTCTTTTTCATATGACAGCTAATTAGCTATTTTAGTGTAATGAATCAGGAAGAAGGCGAATTTAATCACAGAGCTGTAAATCGTTTAACTGCACTTTGGGCGTTAAATGAGTCTGGCTTAGGTGGTATATTGCACGCTGCAAAATTTCCTTTTACAGGTATTTTTGTTGGAGGCTTTGCAGTGATTTTAATTTCTTTGATAGCGCGCTATTCAAATTATAGTTTTAAAGCAATTTTAAAAGCAACTGCAATGGTCCTGATGATTAAAGCTGCAGTTAGTCCACATTCTCCGTTTCCTGCTTATATAGCTGTTTCTTTTCAAGGATTGTTAGGTGCTTTCATTTTTTCAACCACGAAAAATTTTAAGGCTGCTCCAATACTATTCGGAGGATTAGCATTACTTGAATCGGCCATTCAAAAAATACTTTTAACGGTATTGTTTTTTGGAATGTCATTCTGGAAATCGGTTGATGATTTCGTTATAACTACATTAAAAACATTCCAATTGCCTGCTGATTTTTCATTTAGCGAATGGATTGCCTTAAGCTATGTAACTGTATATTTTGTTTTAGGTTTGATTATAGGAAGATTTGCTAGTCAAATTCCAGATGCCGTTTCTTCGCTTGATTTTTCTATGATTTCATTTTCTGATACTAGCCATCCCGTTAAACAAAATCGCAAAAGAAGAAAGCGAAGATTGCTGATTGGATTGCTTTCAATTTTATTGTCTATTGAGTTGATGGGTGTTTTTTTGAAATTACCATTCGGTCAGTTTTTTTTCAGAGTTATTTTCTTTATGTTGTTGTTTTACTATGTAGTTGGTCCATTGACTACTAAACTAATCAAGTTTTTATCTCGCAATAGGGTGCAGGAAATATCCGATTTAAATAATAATGTGGCTCAATTGAGGGATTCTGTAAAGCCTGTTATAAAATATGTGAATATGAATTATCATGGAGTCTATCGATTTAAAATGTTCGTGCTATATATGGTTGCAATATCTTTAAATGATGTTAAAACTGATAATGAGTAAAGTTCTAATATTATCGGGAGCGGTTCAGAGTGGAAAAACAACAGCTCTTTTAAATCACTTTTCTCGTAAATCAAATATTGGTGGATTTATTTGTCCTGATGTAAACGGACAAAGAATGATTTGTTTTTTAAATGAGAAAAGAGTAATCCCGCTTCAAATAGCCAATAACGAAAATGAAATTTCTATCGGAAGGTTTACATTCGATAAAAACGTATTTAATAAAGCTTGTGCTATTTTAGTTGATGCATCAACGTTAGATAATGAATTTGTAATTGTCGACGAAGTAGGTCCGCTAGAGTTAAAAGAACAAGGTTATTATCACTCGTTAAAAATTTTACTTGAAAATTGGGAAAACAAAAAGGAAGGAACACTGATTCTTGTTATAAGGGAGCATTTAGTTAATGAGGTAATTGCAAAGTTTGATTTGAAAAATGCATCAGTAATTAAAAAGGAAGATTTGGATGTTGAATTCAATTTGGATGTTAGTTTAAATGCTTTGATATTAGCGGGAGGAGAAAGTAGTCGTATGAAATCAGATAAGTTCTTGTTGAAGTATGATGGAGTAGAGCAATACAAGCGTTTGTATTCTGACTTTGATGAAATGAAGTTACCTGTGTTTTTATCATGCAATGAAAAGCAATATCATTATAAGAATGTAGATATTGATAGAATTGCAGATCATTCAGATTTTGCCGATGCAGGTCCATTAACCGGAATACTTTCGGCATTTGAAAAATTGCAAAGTGATTTGATTATAGTCGGATGTGATTATCCACTCTTAGGTAAAGTTCAGCTTGATATTCTAAAGCAATTTGCAGGATACGGTTTTGATGAAGTAGCATTTGTAAAAAGTGATCGTCCCAATATTGTAGAACCGTTGATTTGCTACCTTTCGTTTCAAACACTAACTCAATTAAAGAAATTTTATTCAGAAGGAGGTAGATCCTTGAATAAGTATTTGCAGCAGGTCAATCCACTAATGATTGAATTGAGTGATGATTCATTTCTAAAAAGTTTTGATACACCTGAAGATTATCATTCCTATAAATTACCATAATATGTCTCAGTTACCAGTTCAATCTATTCAAATAACGAAAGTGAATCATTTATCATCGCAAATGATCGATGATATCATAGTTGTAGAAGAACCTTTAGAGATTCGCTTAGGGTATGGTCCGATGGATATGCGAGATGAAACGAATGTGTCTATTACGATGCGCACTCCTGGAAATGATTTTGAATTGGCAACAGGATTTTTATTTACCGAAGGAATAATTAAAAGTGGTGATGATATCCTATCAATAAAGTATTGTACTAATCATCAGAAGTCAGAACAACAATATAATATCGTTCGTGTTGAATTAAAGCCTCATATTGAATTCGAAGCAAGTGCATTCAATCGTAACTTCTACATGACATCAGCATGTGGTATTTGTGGCAAAGCAAGTATTGATGCAATTGCTGTTCATTGTAAGATAGTAAATGAAAAGGATAGTTTGACTGTTGAAAAGCGTACTGTTTTTTCATTAGCTGAAAAGCTGAAGCAAAAACAAACTATTTTCAACAATACAGGCGGTATTCACGCAGCGGCCCTATTTAAGTTGGATGGCGAATTGTTGCTAACAATGGAAGATGTTGGTCGGCACAATGCTTTGGATAAATTAATAGGAAGCCTAATAGCCTTAAACAAATTGCATATGGCAGAGGAATCTGTGTTGTTTTTAAGTGGCAGGGCTAGTTTTGAATTATTACAAAAGTCTGCAATGGCCGGGATTAAAATTGTTTGTGCTGTTGGAGCACCTTCTTCGTTAGCAGTGCAAACGGCCGGGGAATTCGGAATTACCTTGATTGGTTTTTTGCGAGACGGGAGATTTAATATTTATTCGCATGCTTATAGAGTCGAATAGTTAAATTAAACGATTGTAAACGTTTAATAACCGGATAAAAAAATCATCCTGTATATTTTTGTAAAATGATTTTGCGATTATTTTATAAGTACATATATTTGTACATAAATATGTACATAAATATGTTAACTACAACATTGTCGGATTTTAGAAAAGATATTAAGCACTACTTCGATAAAGTAACTCAAAACGTAGAGACCTTAATCATTAATCGTGGAAAGGATAACGGAATTGTTATTATGTCTTTGGCGGAGTATAATTCATTATGCGCTACAAAGCATGAACTTTCTTCTAAAGTCAATGAAAAACGATTGGATTCGGCTATTCAAAAGCTGAATAAGGGTAAGTCCATTCGCAAGAAACTAATCGAAGAATGAAATATGTTTTTGTTGATGAGTCGTGGGAAGATTATCTGTATTGGCAATCGACAGATAAGAAAGTGTTAAAAAGAATCAACATGCTTTTAAAGGATATTTCGAGGAGTCCGTTTGAGGGTATTGGTAAACCTGAACCTTTGAAATTTAAATATACTGGTTTTTGGTCGCGACGAATTGATGATAAACACCGACTAATTTACCAAGTAAAAGCAGGTGAAATATTAATTGCCAAATGTCGTTTTCATTATGATTGATTTTTTTTGATTGTTGATTTAAATAGATTCTCTTTTTCGCAGTTGGCTTACTTAACTGTCTTTTTTAAAAAACTCGATTCGATTAATTTTTATTATAATTTCCCAAGCACTTTTCTATCTTTGTAAAACAACCGATTAATCATGAAATTAAGAATAAAAGGAAACTCTATTCGTATTCGTGTTACTAAAACTGAAGTAACTAATTTTGAAAAGAACGGGGAGTTGAATGAATCGACATTCTTCGGAACAAATCATTTTCATTATTGTCTGAAACGGACAAACACAGCAACGTCGCTTTTTGCCGATTATAATGACAATTGCATTACGGTTCATATTCCTGAAGCTATTGCGACTGAGTGGACGTCAACAGATATGATTGGGTTTAATCATAAAATGCCACTTGGAAATGATGATCATTTATTTTTGTTGGTAGAAAAAGATTTTGTTTGTCTCGATAATACGTTCGAAGATCAAAGCGATAATTATCCGAATCCTAACGCCGTTTGTTAATCGTTTTTTATGGCTGAATTGCTCGATCATCATTCACATCCTAATCCTGAAAATCCTGAAAGATTTACAGGTATAAAATTAGACAAGCCACGTCTTGCAGCTGCAGGTACTGAAGCCGTTTATATTTCTGCACAAATTGCATTTTCAGAAATGGATCCATTGCGTGCGGTTAGGGCTTTGTTTGCTGTAAATCAGAAAACAGGATTTGATTGCCCTGGATGTGCTTGGCCAGACAAAGATCATCGATCAAAGCTTGGTGAGTATTGCGAGAATGGTGTAAAGGCAATTGCAGAGGAGGCCACAAACAAAAAGCTGACTGCAGATTTTTTTCGAAAATATTCAGTTGCTCAATTATCCAACTTAGATGATTTTACAATTGGTAAAAGCGGACGTATAGCGCAGCCAATGTATTTGCCTGAAGGTGCTTCGCATTATCAACCGATATCATGGACTGATGCGTTCCAAAAAATTGCATCTCATCTTAAAAAAGTAAGTTCTCCCGATGAAGCTGTTTTTTATACTTCTGGAAGAACAAGTAATGAAGCTGCTTTTTTATATCAGCTTATGGTTCGTCAATATGGCACGAACAATTTACCGGATTGCTCAAATATGTGTCATGAAAGTAGCGGTGTTGCTTTAACAGAGTCGGTAGGTATTGGAAAAGGCTCTGTTACGTTAGATGATTTTTATAAATCAGAAGTAATACTTATTCTTGGACAAAATCCGGGTACTAATCATCCCCGTATGCTTTGTGCCTTGCAAGATGCTAAAGAAAACGGAACAACAATTATTTCTGTTAATCCATTGCCTGAAACTGGCTTAATCGGATTTAAAAATCCGCAACAGATAAAGGGAGCACTTGGAATAAAAGCGCGTTTAACAGATATTTTTCTTCAAGTAAAAATCAATGGTGATATGGCTTTGCTAAAAGCTATCATCATGCGATTATATGAAGAAGAATTAAAAGCTCCCGGGACAGTTTTTGATCTTGATTTTATCAAAGATAATACGCATAACTACGATGCTTTTATCGAGCAAATAAATAAATATTCAATTGATGATTTACTTGAACAAGCTGGGATTTCACGAGAGCAACTTGAACAAACAGTAGAAGTTTTTAAAAGCAAGAAAAAGATTATCGCCTGCTGGGCAATGGGATTAACGCAACATAAAAATGCGGTTGATACTATTAAGGAAGTCGTTAATTTATTATTGGTAAAAGGTAGCATAGGTAAAGAAGGAGCAGGTACTTGTCCCGTACGTGGACATAGTAACGTGCAAGGTGATCGTACAATGGGTATTTATGAAAAACCACCTCAGTTGTTTTTGAATAATATTGAAAAGGCATTCGGATTTACGCCACCTCAACATCATGGATATGATGTGGTAGATTGTATTCATGCTATGCACGAAGGAAAAGCAAAAGTATTCATTGCCATGGGTGGAAATTTCTTATCTGCAACTCCTGATACAAAATATACTGCTGAAGCATTGAATCGTTGTGATTTAACAGTGCAAATTTCAACGAAGTTAAATAGAAGTCATCTGATTACTGGTAAGGAAGCAATTATTCTTCCTACTCTAGGCAGAAGCGATAAAGATGTTTTGAATGGAGAAGAGCAGTTTATTTCTTGTGAGAATTCGATGGGTGTTGTGCAGATGAGTAAGGGGAATTTAAAACCGGTAAGTAACGACCTAATGAGTGAGCCCATGATTGTTTGCGGTATGGCGTTAGCGTTATTTGGCGAGCATTCAATTGTTGATTGGAAGTCGTTCACTAAACACTACGATTATATTCGTGATGCTATTGAAAAAGCGATTCCTGGTTTTGATAATTATAATTCTCGAGTTCGTGAATTAGGAGGTTTTTATCTTCCAAATGGTTCGCGCATTGGTAAGTTTAATACCATGACAGGCAAAGCGAATTTTAATGTTGCTGATGTCACTTTTCAAAAACTTAAAGAAGGAGAATTGGTAATGATGACTATTCGTAGTCATGATCAGTTTAATACTACTATCTACGGACTTAATGATCGCTATCGCGGAATTACTAATGAGCGACGTGTGATTTTTATGAATGAGAAAGACATTGCTGATTTAGGATTTAAGGCCGGTGACATTGTAGATTTATACAATGAGCATAACGGAATTGAGCGTATCGCACGTAAGTTTATCATTATTGAATTCAATATTCCTGAAAAATGCACTGCAACTTACTTTCCTGAAACTAATGTTTTAGTTCCGATTGACAGTGTCGCAGAAAAAAGCAATACACCTACCAGTAAGTATATTGTATTGAAATTACGTAAACATCAAGAGTTATAATATCAGAGTCAAGATTGGATATGGTTGCTAATTGTGTTGTTCTATTTAACTGATAATTTTGATGTTTTCTTTTTTGAATTATTCTTTTGAGCACCCATGGTTTTTTACCAATTATTCCTTCTTGTTGGTACTTGGTGTTTTTCTGATGTTGTATTCTATTTTTCGTGCTGATTCGAAATGGAAGGAAGTTTTTGTAATTCTATTTAGTTTGTTTTTCTATTACAAATCAAGTGGTCCTTTTTTGTTGATTTTTATTACGATGATTATTGCCGACTATCAAATTGCAAAAGCAATTGAGATTGTTGTCAATGAAAGAGTGAGGAAGATGCTATTGTTAGTTTCGATTTTATTTAGTTTGTCATTTTTACTTTACTTTAAGTATTCCGGATTTTTCCTAATGACTTTGAATGAACTTTTTGATTCAGGATTTCGGGTAGAAAAATTATTTCTTCCAATTGGAATTTCGTTTTATACTTTTCAGTCGATCAGTTATATTGTTGATGTTTATCATCGAAAAATTAACTCTACTAGAAATTTTATTGATTACGCTTTCTACATGACATTTTTTCCGCATCTCGTTGCAGGTCCAATTGTTCGTGCTCGTGATTTTATTCCGCAGATTAATAATCCAATGCAGGTTGATTCTTTAATCATGAAAACAGCCTTGTTTAGGATTTTAGTTGGGCTTTCTAAAAAAGTATTAATTGCCGACTATATAGCAAGGTATGTTGATATGGTTCATTTAAGTCCAGGTGCTTATTCAGGAATAGAAAATCTTTTAGCGGTGTATGGATATGCTTGTCAGATTTATTTTGACTTTTCTGGTTATTCTGATATTGCCATTGGTATAGCATTGTTAATGGGCTATGAATTAAAAGAAAACTTCAATAATCCCTATCGTGCTAATTCAATCACTGACTTTTGGAGACGTTGGCATATTTCATTAAGCTCTTGGCTTCGCGATTACATTTATATTCCTCTAGGTGGAAATAGGAAAGGTCTAATTAATACCTATTTGTTTTTAATGGCAACTATGACCATAGGTGGTTTATGGCATGGAGCATCATGGAACTTTGTTTTATGGGGTGTTGGTCATGGTGTTGCTTTAGTTATTCATAAGCTGTTTTTTAAAGGTGAAGCGAATGCTATTTATAATCGGAAATGGTCAAATATTATAGGAGTATTTCTTACGTTTCATTTTGTTGCTTTTATGTGGATCTTTTTTAGAGCTATTGATTTTAAAGATTCGTTTACCATTTTGCATCAAATATTATTTAATACAAATCCTTTAGACCTAATTGGATTTATTGTCGATCGTACCGCTGTGTTTTTTATGTTGATGGTCGGACTATTATTTATTTTTATTCCTTCAATAGTAAAGGAGTCATTAAGCAAATATTTTAATAAGACATCGATATGGATAATCGCTATTCTTATGGTGATGTTTTTTCAAATAGTCCTTCAATTAAAAACAAGTGAGATTGCACCATTTATTTATTTCCAATTTTAATATGAAAGAAAAAGTAAATTTTTTATTTGTTTTGGTTGTTTGGATTTGTACAATGGTAACACCTGTTCAAGCACAATCTGATTCGATTGTTGTTGATACATTACACCAAGAGGGAAATGTTATTCAAAATGGCGAAGCGCTTAATAACTTTTTTACATTAATAAAATCGCAACGTGAGCATCCTAAGCAAATTAATATCCTTCATTTAGGTGATTCACATATTGAAATGGGGTATTTTGTTGAAGAAGCCCGCAGATGTTTTAAAGACAATTTTGCATTAGCCGGATTTGGAATGTTGTTCCCCTATCAACTGGCTAAATCGGTTCCTTATTTTGTTCAAACAAAATCGACAAAAGGTGTTTGGGAGGGTAAATGCTATTTGAAATCAGAAAGTGATTACAAATACGGAGTGGCAGGTTTTACTATTAAAACACAAAGCAAAGTATCGGAGTTTGAAATGCAGGCCGTGAAATGTGATTCAACTATTTTATCAGGGAATAAAATTGTGATTTATTATTCTGGAGATGATTCGAGTTTGATTACAATTCAAGGAATAAATTATTCAATCGATAGTATCAATAAAGTAACTCCAATTAATTTCGAAACTGAGAACATACAAGGGGACGGTTTTCAGTATAAGAAAACAACATTTTTTTTCAATCAGACAATAAACAAAGTAATAGTAAACGTAAATCAGCAGAAAGATAGTTTGCCTTTTTATATTAGTGGAATTCAATTTTTAAATCATGAGAAACCTGGGATTGTTTATCATAATTGTGGTGTGGTAGGTGCAACATTTAAACAGTTAAGTAAGAACTCAAGTCTTTCAATTTCTCAAATATCAGATATTAATCCCGATTTGATTATTTTTTCATATGGTTCTAACGAAGCATACGATCCCAATTTTAATAGCAATGATTACTATCTAGCAGTAACGGATTATATTCAGCGGGTGAAAAAAATATTACCTGACGTATCAATCATTTTAACAACGCCACCTGATACAAGGTCCAATGGCAGGTTCCCAATCAATAATATGGATATTTGTATTGTTTTAAGAAAAGTTGCAATGGAACAGAATATCGCTTTATGGAATTTAAATAGTCAAATGGGTGGATCTGGATCTATGCTTAAATGGTTTAATAAAGGTTTAGCATCGAAAGACAAATTGCATTTCAAAAAGGCAGGATATGAATTACAAGCGAGGATGTTTATGTATGCATTATTTATTGAATTCAATAAAATGGCAGATGCAAATAATAGTTTAATTGTTCCGATATACAGTACTGATTTTAAAAATTAATTCGTGAAAAACATTTTTGAAAATACTACATTTAAATCGGGACTATTGTTTTCAGTAGTGATGCTATTATTTTTCATTTACGCAAATAGTACGATTAAATTTAGTTTGTTTGATTTTGAATTAGTAAAGAGTAAGGAGTTGCAGTTTGCTGAGAAGAAAAAAACAATTCGAAAAAAATCAAAACATCATCAATCGAAATTAGAACATAAAAAAACGATAACGTTTAAAGTGGATACTACACACAAGCGTTTTTTGTTAATAGGGGATAGTCAAGTTGGTGGAATAATGTATCCTTTCTATAACTATTGTAAATACAATGGACATGATTTAGCTTTTGCGCAAGTTTGGTATAGCGCAAGAGATGTTACATATGCCAATAACGATACACTGAAATTATTGATTGAACAATATAAGCCTGATCATATTGTAATGGTCATTGGATTGAATCAGGTGTTTCAAGATCGATTTTCGAAATCAGAAGAGGCGATTGAAAAGATACTAGCCACGTTTGATACAATACCGTATACATGGATAGGCCCTGCAAGTTGGATTCCTGATAATGGAATTACAGAGTGTTATAGAAATAATCTTGATGAAGGATGTTTTTATGCTTCTGATAAATTAGTTTTGGATAGAGGTAGTGATGGTCGACATCCTTCTGCATCGGCATACTATGTTTGGATGGATAGTATCGCTAAATGGATGCAGAATGAATCGGTACATCATATTGTGATGAAAAAGCCTGATAAATTCAATGCAAGTTATCGATTTGCGCATCGATCATTTAACGCGGGTAGGAAAAAGAAGAATGATTCAGATGAAAATAATGTTGATACAAATCTTTTAAAAATGGATGTGGATTCATTGAGTAATTAATTAAAAAAAGAAGTTGATATGGATTTTAAAGAAATTTTCAAAAATGTGTTCGAGCCTGAATTAATAAAAGAGTTCGAGGAGAAGGTAAAAGTGGTTGAGGCTAAAGAAGGAGATAAAATAATTAGTATTGGACAAACAGTAAGAGTTATCCCTTTTCTCTTAAAAGGTAGTTTGAAAGTATCTCGTTTAGATGATAAACTGAATGAAATATTTCTTTATTATTTAAATGCTATGGAAGGTTGTGCAATGACATTCACTTGTTGCATGCAGCAGTTTCCAAGTGAAGTGCAAGCTGTTGCAGAGGAAGATGTGACATTTTTAGCAATACCAATTTCTGTTATGGATGAGTGGATTGTTAAATATCCAACATGGAAAAGTTTTGTGATGCGAACGATTCGCAGTCGATTTAATGAATTGATGCACGCTATTGATCAATTAGCATTTCAAAAATTGGACGAGCGATTAGTAAATTATCTGAAGGAAAAATCGAAACTTACAGGCTCTGCAGTATTGAATCTTTCCCATACCGAAATAGCCAATGATTTAGCAAGTTCTCGTGAAGTAATTTCACGACTTTTAAAAAAACTTGAACTCGATGGTAGATTACTTATCTATCGAAATCAAATTAAGCTTCTAAACGCAATGTGATATTAGTCACTGTTAACCGCTGAATTCTATTGCAACTTTGCAGTGTCAATTTAAAAATTTCAATTATGACACACGAAATAGAAACACAGTGGATGGGTAAAATGCAATTCAATGCCCTTGTAAATGGTCACACCGTTGTTATGGATGCTCCTGAAAGAGTAGGTGGAGAAGACAATGGACCAATTCCGAAACCTTTTGTTTTATCTGCACTTTCAGGTTGTACGGGAATGGATGTAATAGCTATTCTTAAACGATCTAGTCATCAAGTGCAAGATTTTAATATGAAGGTGACTGGTGAAATCAGTAAGCAAGCGCCTATTGAATACATCGCTATTCATATTGTTTATGAATTCAAAGGGAATGAGGATTCAAAGCAAGCGGCTTTAGATGCGGTGATGGCTTCACAAGAAAAATATTGCGGGATAAGTCATATGTTAAAGAAAATAATTCCTGTTACATGGGATGTGACTTACAATGGACATTTAATATTCACAAATAAAAAGGAAACAATACTTAGTTAAAATGACAAATCAAAAAATGACAATTATTGATGTAAGAACTCCAGGTGAGTTTATGGGCGGACATGTTGCTGGAAGTATAAATATTCCATTGCAAGAAATTCAAAATCGTAAAGATGAAATTATGGCGTTGGCTCAACCTATAGTTTTATGTTGTGCAAGTGGAATGAGAAGTGGACAAGCTACAGCGTATTTAAAAAGTCTCGGTGTTAATTGTGAAAATGGTGGTTCTTGGTTAGATGTAAATGGTGATTATTAAAAATAAACTCAAATGATAAATACAATTAAAAAACTATTAGGTTTTGGTCCCGCTGTTAATTACAAAGAACTAATTGAAAATGGTGCACAGATAATTGATGTGCGTACGAAGGGCGAGTATCAAGGCGGACATATTCGTGGATCGGTAAACATTCCATTGAATGCATTGCAACAATCTTTATCAAAAATAAAAAAAGATAAACCCGTAATTACTTGTTGTGCATCAGGAATGCGTAGTGCTTCTGCTAAAAGCATATTGAAAGCAAGTGGTTTTGCCGATGTGCACAATGGCGGTGGCTGGATGAGTTTAAATAACAAAATCAAATAATAAAAAAAATCATGTCAACTTTTTCAGAATTAATTCAATCAGACAAGCTGGTATTAGTCGACTTTTCAGCAGAGTGGTGTGGACCATGTAAAATGATGCATCCAATTTTAGAAGATTTAAAATCAAGAGTTGGAAGTCATGCTTCAATCTTAAAGGTAGATGTAGATAAAAATCCGCAAGCTGCAGCAGCATTTCAAATTCAAGGTGTGCCTACCTTAATTCTTTTCAAAAATGGGAAAGTGTTATGGCGCCAATCAGGCGTTGTGCCTGCCGATTATTTAGAACAAATCATTAATCAAAATTCTTAACTATGAAAAAAGTATATTCTTTAATTACCATTTTAACGGCTTGGTTTTTCACAGCTTGCTCTGGACAAACTTCAAATAATGCTTTAAGTCCGAGACAGTTTTCAGACAAGATGGCAGCATCAAAAAATATAGTGCTTTTGGATGTACGAACTCCTGGGGAATTCTCAGAAGGCCATATTAAAAGTGCTGTGAATGCTGATTGGAATGGTGGTGGATTTGAAAGTATCGTTTCTAGATACGATAAATCAAAAAACTATTTTTTGTATTGTCGTAGCGGACACCGAAGTGGATTAGCTGCTGAGTGGATGCGAACTCATGGATTCAAAAATGTTTTTGAATTGAATGGTGGTATCAATGCTTGGCAATCTGCAAGTTTGCCTGTTGAGTAAGGATAAAAATTTTTAACTAATTTTCCCCAATGAATTTTGTAGAGTTGGAAAGTCAACTCCCATCATTGGGGAATTTTTCTTTTTCAGATAGAAAAGAAATCAGATCGTATAAGTATAAGAGCACTGTTTTTCTTACGCTAAACTTTTCGAAAGATAGAATTTGTTTGCGATTGCCTGCTGTTGAGCAAAGTGTTTTTGTTGACTATGCTCCAGAAAAAATATGGAAAGTTCCTAATCAATGGGGGAATTATGGTTGGACATTATTTAGCATTGAACAGTTGGAGTGGGAGGTAATAAAAGAAGCAATTGATGTTGCGATGGACTATGTAGTTATTAGAAAACTTCAATAAAAAATGAAGTAGGAATTGCTGTTTTATTTAAGATGATATTGAATGGAAAGTTGGAATAGGATAAATAGATTATTTGAAATCTATTCATAAAATTAGTGAAATAAAGCATACTTTTTTGCTATAAAATAGGCTTTCAAAAAAGTTATTACCCCAATTAAAACACATCCAACACCATGGGGGGACAGCAGCCCCACCCCGAGAACAAAATTATTTATTCAAAATCTATTATTCGGTTAATAAACGCTTATATCCATTTACAAACATTTATTTTCAAACGATAAAATATTTCTTAAATCAAAATCAAATTTTATTCACCTTTCCAAACTACACAATCATCAAATTTGAAATCCAAATCAAGTCCTTTATCAAAAATTCCAAATACAGCTGCGCCACTACCGCTCATACTTGCATAATGTGCTCCCACTTTGTAAAGTTCATTTTTGATGTCGCCTATTTTCGGATGGTGATTAATAACGGGCTCTTCAAAATCGTTAATCAAATGATTTTTCCATTCACTTATTGGCATTCGAATAATTTCTGAAATAGATGTTGCTGGTTGTTTTGGTTTTACCCAGCTGTAAGCTTCCGCCGTTCCAACAGAAATATTATTTGGCATCACCACTACAATTTGAAAGTTCGATAAATCGATATCAATTGGTGTCAATACCTCACCTCTTCCAGTTGCTATGGCAGGCTGTGAATCGATGAAAAAAGGACAATCACTACCTAATTGAGCTGCATATTCTCTCAGTTTTTCGTCACTAATGCCCAAATTAAACTTTAAATTGAGCAGTTTTAACATAAAAGCGGCATCCGATGACCCCCCTCCAAGTCCAGCTCCCATGGGTAATAACTTGTGTAAATGGACAAGTATCGGTGGGATGGAATGGTCGGCTTTGATGAGCTTCCATGCCTTGTAGATTAAGTTTGAATTGAGGTCTCCAGATATGGTTAACCCGCTGATTTCCAAATCAAATTCTCCTTTAATTCCATCCGTAACTTCCAATATATCTTTCCAAAAAACAGGATAAAAAAGCGTCTCAATATCATGAAATCCATCCTCGCGCTTACGCACAACATGAAGTCCTAAGTTTATTTTACAATGGGGGAATACAATCATTTTTCAGAATCTTGAACAAAGTTTCACTCTGCGAATCTACTTTTTTTTATTTTCGGATATCTTTGCAAAGAATTAAAATTAATAAATCATGGGAACAACGTTGATGGATTTTGAGAAACCGCTGGAAGAATTACATGATCAGCTAACCAAAGCGAAACAGATTCAGGAGAAAGGAAAGGTGAATGTGCAGGCTGCAATCAAAGACTTGGAAGATAAAATAGCAAAAACCAAATTAGAAATCTATTCTAAACTTACCCCTTGGCAGCGTGTGCAGTTATCACGTCATCCGGAAAGACCATATACACTTGACTATATCAATGCCATTACAAATGGCAGTTTTATGGAACTTTTTGGTGATCGTCAGGTGAAAGATGACAAAGCAATGGTTGGTGGATTTGGTGATATCAACGGACAAACGGTAATGTTTGTTGGACAGCAAAAAGGAAATAATACTAAGCAACGTCAGTATCGTAATTTCGGAATGCCTAATCCTGAGGGATATCGTAAGGCGCTACGACTTTTTAAACTTGCGGAAAAATTCAATAAGCCAATCGTTACTTTAATCGATACTCCAGGAGCTTATCCAGGATTAGAAGCAGAAGAACGGGGACAAGGAGAGGCTATAGCTCGTAACTTGTATGAAATGTCGATTTTAAAAGTTCCTGTAATCTGTATTATCATTGGCGAAGGAGCTTCTGGTGGTGCATTAGGAATTGGAATTGGAGATAGAGTATTGATGCTAGAAAATACATGGTATTCTGTTATTTCTCCTGAGTCATGTTCAAGTATTCTTTGGAGAAACTGGAATAATAAAGAGCGAGCTGCAGAAGCATTAAAACTTACTGCGACTGATATGAACGGATTGCATTTAGTTGATGGAATCGTGAAGGAGCCGTTAGGTGGTGCTCATGCTAATCCTGCAGAGGTATTCGAAACAGTTAAAGAAGAGATTCTGAAAAACTTAGCGGAACTTAATAAATTAACTCCTGAAGAGCGAGTGAATCAGCGTATCGAGAAGTTTTGCTCGATGGGCGTTTATAAGAACGAATAAAAAAAATTGTTTTCAGCAGCAGGCCGGCTTGAGTAATCTTGCCGGCTTTGTTGTCGAAAAGATAATGTGCTGAAATCAAGGAGTATTCAGCAATGTTTAAAAGTATTTTACGATAACTAAGGACGGAATTGTAAATTTGATTTATGGCAAACGAACGACCAACAACAAGAAAAAAAATAAATCCAACAAACGCTTTTTCTACAATAGAAGGTGGAAAATTACCTCCTCAGGCTCCTGAGCTTGAGCAAGCAGTTTTAGGAGCATTATTAATTGATAAAAATGCAGTTGCTGAAGTAATTGACTTATTACATGAAAAGTGTTTTTATGTAGAATCAAATCAGAAAATCTACAAAGCAATTATTTCATTGTTTCACGATACAAAGCCTATCGATATTTTAACCGTTACGCAGAAGCTGCGTAGTATGGGCGAGTTAGAAATTGTTGGTGGTGCTGTTTATATTACTCAATTAACGAATCGCGTTGCATCAGCAGCAAATATTGAATTTCACTCGAGAGTTATTCTTCAGAAATTTATTCAACGTGAGTTAATCCGTATTTCAACTGAAACAATCAAGGATGCATTTGAAGAAACTACCGATGTATTAGAATTACTTGATCGTTCTGAGAAGAATTTGTTTTCTATAACGGAGTCGAATATCCGAAGAAACTACGAAGACATGCATACGCTAGTTGGAAGAGCGCTTGATGATGTAGCTAATGCTGCTACATTAACAGATGGTGTTACGGGCGTACCTTCAGGATTTACAGAGTTAGATCGTCATACAATGGGCTGGCAGAAGTCAGACTTAATCATCATCGCTGCTCGTCCAGGTATGGGTAAAACAGCATTTACATTAAGTCTTGCAAAGAATGCAGCATTAGATGGAAAGAAGCCAGTTGCCTTCTTCTCGCTTGAGATGTCTTCACTACAGTTGGTGAATCGTTTGATTTCTTCTGAAACAGAAATCACCTCTGAAAAATTAAGAAAAGGCGATTTAAATAAAGATGAGTGGGCTCGATTAAATGTCAAGGTTAAGCGACTAACAGATGCGCCAATTTATATTGATGATACACCTGCACTTTCAATTTTAGAATTACGAGCGAAATGTCGCCGTTTGGTTGCAGAAAAGAAAATAGAATTAATCGTAATCGATTACCTTCAGTTAATGAGTGGTGGTGCTGAAAGTGGTGGTCGAGGCGGTAATCGTGAGCAGGAGATTTCTTATATCTCAAGATCGTTAAAGAGTATTGCAAAAGAATTAAGTATTCCAATTATCGCTCTTTCGCAGTTAAGTCGTGCGGTAGAAACGAGAGGTTCGTCTAAGCGTCCTCAATTAAGTGACCTTCGTGAATCAGGAGCTATTGAGCAGGATGCGGATATGGTAATGTTTATCTATCGTCCTGAATACTATCAATTGGAAACCTTAGAAGATGGAACATCAACAAAGAATCTGGCTGAAATTATCATTGCAAAAAATCGTGCTGGTTCATTGGGAGATGTTAGGTTGCAATTCATCGGACCATTAACCAAATTCTCCGATTATAATCACTTCGATTATACAGATGAAACCGAAATTATGCATGGTGCAGGAATGTCACCAAATTATTCGGCAGATTCAGGAAGTAATACAATTATCATCGAGTCTCGCATAAATGAACAAAGACCAGACGATGCGGAATTTTGATGCGTTTTACAACATTATACAACGTCTATCGTTTTAAGAGCATGTTAAAAAAAATTACGCTATTAGTTTTTGTTTTTGTAATCGGATTTTTACCTGTTAAGGCTGCTTATATTTTAATTCCAATGGATGATTCACAGTCGAATCATTTAAAGGCTTATGGCCTTGCTTACTGGGTATTGACAAATAATGTGGAAGTGCAATGGCTCCTGAATTATCGAGGTGGTTCATTTATGATTAAACAAATTCCTGCTTTCGAAAACGAGTGTCGCGTGCGAGGAGTGAGTTTTAATGTGATTGCTGATGGACAAGCCGCAAGTATCTTAGATGAAATTGCGCAGCCAGAAGCTAATATGGATGTGGTAAAGCTTGAAAAGGCGCCTAAGATGGCTGTTTATTCTCCGAAAGATAAGTTGCCTTGGGATGATGCCGTAACGCTTGTTTTGACGTATGCGGAGATTCCTTACGATGTGATTTATGATGAAGAAGTAATTCTTGGCGACCTTCCAAAATACGATTGGTTGCACATGCACCACGAAGACTTTACAGGTCAGTATGGAAAGTTTTATGCAGCCTATCATACGGTGCCATGGTATCAAGAGCAGGTTCGTTCCGAGGAAGCAAAAGCAAAGAAGTTAGGATTTGAAAAAGTATCTCAATTAAAACTTGCTGTAGTGAAGAAAATTCAAGAGTTTCTTTCTGGAGGTGGCTTTTTATTTTCGATGTGTTCTGGTACGGATAGTTATGATATCGCACTTTCTGCTCAAGGTGTAGATATTTGCGATAAGATTTATGATGGCGATGGAACCACTTCAAGTTATAATTCAAAATTGAATTATGAAAATACGTTAGCATTTAAGGATTTTAAATTATCCACTAATCCACTTGAATATGAGTTCTCGGATATTGATATGACTAATTTTCGAAAGATTCCACGTAACGAAGATGTGTTTACCATTTTTGAATTCTCCGCTAAATGGGATGTGGTTCCAAGTATGCTTTGTCAGAATCATGAACAAGTGATAAAAGGTTTCATGGGACAAACAACATCCTTCAATAAGAACCTTGTAAAGTCGAATGTTTTAATAATGGGGGAGAATAAAGCGGCTAATGAAGCTCGATATATACATGGGGAATATGGTAAAGGTACATGGACCTTCTACGGTGGACATGATCCGGAAGATTATCAGCATATGGTAGGTGATCCTCAAACAGATTTAGCTTTACATCCTAACTCACCGGGGTATCGATTAATATTAAATAATGTGCTATTCCCTGCTGCGAAGAAGCGCAAGCAAAAGACTTAGTTGCTGTTGATATTTTGTAATGTTTATCTACATTTCGTGTTTTTCGTGAACGTAAAAGCATTTAGATTTGCACCATAATAAATTTATCATGAAAAAAATCACCGTTCTATTTTTCGTTGCTGTCTATTTTATGACAGGCTGTGTAAGTAAAAAGAAATTTAATGCTCAGGTTTCTAAATATGATTCTTTGAAAACAAGTTTTGATAAAGTTGATTTGATGCTAAGCGATTGCATCGAAGAATCAAAAAAGAAGCAAAGTAGAATTGGGAATTTGGAAGAGGAGCTGAGTGTTGCTAAAAAAAGCAGTGGAGCTATGCTTCAGCAATTAAGTGATTTATCAGTCATCAGTGCAGCCCAAGCAGAGAGCATAAAGAAGTCGCTTGAAAATATTAATGCGAAGGAAGGATATATTCGTAATCTTCAAACAGAATTATCACGTAAAGATTCTTTGAACATGGCTTTGGTGTTAAATCTTAAAGGAGCATTGAAAGATGTAAACGATGATGATATCAATATTAATGTTGAAGGAAGCGCAGTATTTATTTCCATCTCTGATAAGATGTTATTTAAGAGTGGTAGTTATGATATTACTCCTCGTGCTAAAGAAATTTTAGGAAAGGTTGCCGATGTGATTAAAGCGCAGCCTGATGTTCAGTTTATGGTAGAAGGACATACCGATAATAAAGCGATAGCTACAGCTAATATTCGTGACAACTGGGATTTAAGCGTACTTCGTTCAGCATCTGTTGTACGTACATTGCAAAAGCAATATGGCGTTGATCCTGCACGTATGATTGCAGCAGGTCGTAGTGAATATGTTCCAGTAACTTCTAACGATACTCCTGATGGAAGAGCATCAAACCGTCGTACGCGAATTATAATCTTGCCGCAATTAGATCAGTTTTTCAAATTGATGGAGCCTAAACCTTAATACTTCTCGATAGTGAATTTGACTCCTGGAAAGAAAATTTATTTTATCAGTGATTTCCATTTAGGCGTTCCTAACGATACGGATAGCCGTAAAAGGGAAGATAAAATAGTTGCTTGGTTAAATTCAATAAGTAACGACGTTCAGATTTTATATTTAATGGGAGATGTATTCGATTATTGGTTCGAATACAAAGAAGTGGTTCCAAGAGGGTATGTACGATTGCTCGGTAAATTAGCTGAGTTGAGTGATGCAGGCGTAGAGATGCATTATTTTACAGGCAATCATGATATGTGGGTGTTCGATTATTTACCGAAGGAAATTGGTTTGCAAATTCATCGATCTCCGATTCAAAGGGAGTATAATGATAAAAAGTTTTTCTTAGGACACGGTGATGGATTAGGGCCTGGTGATTATGGTTATAAATTCATTAAAAAAGTTTTTGCCAATAAATTAGCTCAATGGCTTTTTGCACGGATTCATCCGAACACAGGAATTGGTCTGATGAAGTTTTTTTCAAGAAGAAGTCGAATAGCAACTGGGACGTCAGACGATGTTTATTTAGGTGATGATAAAGAATGGCTGATGATTTATAGTCGTGAGGTTTTACAAAAAGAACACTACGATTATTTTATTTTCGGTCATCGTCATATGCCACTGGATAAATCACTTTCAGACAATTCACGTTATATTAATTTAGGAGAGTGGATTAATCACTTTACCTATGCTGTTTATGACGGACAAGAACTGCAATTGAAAAAGTATAATTGATTATTCATTCGCTATTATGAATAAGAAAATTCGTAATCTGTTTTTATTTCTTTTTCCTTTTGCACTGATGGTTTTTGTGAATCATTTCATCAAACCTTCCGTTGATCCAATTCCTAATGATGGTAAATGGAATACAACTGTTTCACTCCCTAACCGATGTTCATGGGCTTGTCATAACAATACTATTTACTGTATTGAACATCATGTTAAAATGAATAAGAACTTATTAGCTGTTTCGCTACCTTTTTATTTTGGAGAGATTATGTTATTGAAATTAGCAGGCAACTATTCTTTGATTAATATTTTATTGTTAGTTACACTAGTTCCACTATACCTCTGGTATTTTCTAATTAAAATAATCGATACCCTGCAAGAAATAAAGGAGGCGAAAAAATGATTTTCAAGCTGATCTCTTTCCTTTATAATTACTGTACTGACTTTGTAATTAACCTCGCAAATTTCACAGGACTATCTTATTATGAAATCAACTTCATACTGTTTTGTGTGGTTTATCCAGGATTGATTGTAGGCTTTCCAGTATTGTTAATTTTCTTGAAAAGAAAATTAAATAGGTTGTCCAAGTAAAGGACTAATTGATCCTCTATTGATTTTAAAAAGATAATTGGAGCTTTATTCTGATTATTATTATTTACATTAGCAGAATATAGCAGCTAAATGAGGAAAATAATTGTTTTACTAGGGTTGTTTTTATTTATTGTTTCCAATTCGTTTTCTCAATCTACACCGTATTTAGATTTAGTTAAGAAGTTATTGAGCAATAAGGATATTACCTTTAATCAGCTTTTTGATTCTTTGGCGTCAAAAGATTATTATGTTAGTACCAAACCCTTAAAAAGTGAAGAATTCGCCTTGATTAGTAAATTAGTTGATCAACGATTTGCTAGCACTAAAAATGATAGTACGCTTAACTTAATTGCGGTATTTAAACTAAGATCTTATTTAATGACGCATGAGTCTGGCAAAGCAATATTAGTCGCTCAGGAATATTATGATAATGTAAAAAAAACTGGTAATTACCAATCAATAATAAATGCACTACGGCTTTTTACATATATCTATTCGGAAGTAGGCATGATAAAAGAAGTAATAAATTATTCTCGTGAGATTTATGCTATGCAACTTGAAAATGCAAAGAATAAATCAGATACGATTTTAGCAGATGGCGATTATGCTTGGCCTCTTTCTCAAGGTTTTTTTATAAGAGATACTGTCGCAATGGATTCTGCTTTGGTGTTATTACAAAATGTGATAAATTATTGTAGAAAAAATCCAGCTAAATCATCTATAATGGGAGTAGCAGATAAATACAAAATTTATTTAATGACATTGGCGCGTCAAAAACGACATAAAGACATTATTCAAGTAGGTATGGCTAATCTTACTATGATTGATAATTGTAATTTCCTATATGTTTACTCACGATTGGGTACAGCTTATGCGAATTTAAACAATCATGATAGTGCATTCTATTTTTTTAATAAACCAGAGATTTATACTGATGTACCAAGAAATACTACTACGCTTCATCCAACAAAGAAACGATATATTGAATTTTATGAATTTCGAGATTTAGTAAAGGCGCATCTCATTTTTAAGGAGTATAAGGAAGCTGTTGCACTTTGCGAAATGGCAACTATATCAACATATAAAATAAAAAATCCTGAATATTTTAATTTAGCATTAGAGCTCACAGCTGAATCCTATTTAAAAGCCGGGATGTTTGAAAAAGCTGCACAAGCTTATGCACAAGTTAAACGAACCTCCGACAGTTTAAATATAGCATCACAGGCTATATTAAATGAAACTATTCAAACAAGTACACAGATTCAAATTAAAGCTACAGAGGATGCAGCGCGCTTAGATAAAGAAAATTCTGAATTACAACGAAAGCAAGAGAAATTAAAAAGTAATTTAATTATTACTTCAATCTCTATAGTTGCAATTTTAGCTATTGTATTCTTTGCTGTTTTGTTTGATCGTTTTCGAACTACACGTAAACAGAAAAAGTTAATTGAAGAACAGGCCGAAACATTGGCGATTGAAAAGCATCGCAGTGATGAACTACTGCTAAATATTCTCCCAAGTGAGGTTGCTGAGGAGTTGAAGTTAAAGGGAAGTGCCGAAGCAAAACTAGTGGATGATGTCACTGTTTTGTTTACAGACTTTAAAGGATTTACAGAGCTATCAGAAAAATTATCTCCTAAAGAACTTCTTGCAGAAATCAATATTTGTTTTTCAGAATTTGATCATATCATGCAGAAGTATGGTATTGAAAAAATAAAAACTATTGGTGATAGTTATATGGCTGCAGGTGGAATTCCTGTTCCAAATAAAACACATGCATTTGATGTAGTCTCAGCTGCATTAGAAATACAAAAGTTTATGTTTAACCATAAACAAGAAAGACAAAATCTTGGTTTGCCATTCTTTGATATTCGTATTGGTATTCATACGGGGCCTGTTGTTGCAGGAATTGTTGGTGTGAAGAAGTTTGCTTATGATATATGGGGCGATACGGTTAATACCGCAAGCAGAATGGAAAGTAGTGGCGAATCTGGTCAGATCAATATTAGCGGTAATACATATCAGCTGGTAAAGGATAAATTCGATTGTTCTTATCGAGGTAAGATAATGGCAAAGAACAAGGGCGAAATTGATATGTATTTTGTAAATAAATGTTAATTTTTTAATTCGAAATCTGCTTTCTTAATAACAACGGATTCAACTTCGAAATATCAAATTTAAATCTGATTCTTTCAGCAAAATTATAATCGTTGGTGTCAAAGTACTTATTAATACTTTTTGAAACTAATAATGGGAAATAAACTTCTGCTACATCTTTAACCAATGAGAATGTAATTCCTCCTTCATAAACAAAGCTTTCTTTTAAATCAATATTTTTAGTCCTTACATCTAAGCCATCACAAACTCCTGCATCAAAGAAGAATCGGAATGGAAGTGGAATAGGGCAGTCAGCAGTAATATTGATTGTACTCGCCCATGTAGCATTATTAGCGATTGGAGTGTAGATTTTAAATCCTCCCTGATCAGTAAATATTTGCTTCGATAAAAAGTTAGTTCGAGGTAGATTTCTTCCCAGATAGTTTCTATCATATCCATAGTCATAATAACTTGCACCATCACTTAAGTTGATACCGTAGCCATCATTAAGATTTTTTAAGTTTCCATTGATTAATCCACCCGCATAAACTCTAACATATAAACCTTTATTCTTCTTTTTGTAAGAGAATTTATAGTTATAGTCAATGCTTAATTTGTTGAACGATTCATTGTTCTCCACAAATAAATTAAACTTCCATGGGTCAAGCGTACGATTGTTCTCGTAGTTATAAGTTAATCTTGTAAATAAACTAGTCTCACTTTTTTTATCATACCAATAATCTTCTTCCACATTATTACAACTTAACTTGATTGTTTGTCGGATTTTTGATAGTCTATCATTATTACGAATATTGAATTCCAAATAAGGATTCACTTTTGAAAAGTGGCTGCTTTGAGTTACTTTATCTTCATTATTGTCGAATGCGAATCTTCTTGCATCTACGCCTAATACAATGTTCTTGAATAATCCATCATTCATTTGCCAGGTATAATTGATATTACCAACTCCAGCTAATTGTTGATTCTTGAATCCATACATCGGAGCAACAGCAAATTCGAAATTTCGCTTCGGTAAAAAGTAATTATGAACAAGAATACCACCCATAAATCCATTGTGATAGTTATATCCTAATGCAGGAGCTATGTATAGGGTGTTCTTAACTGGATAATTTATTTTACCAATGAAATTAATTCTGAATGGATCAACTTTTTTGAATAACCCATGAGTACGCACTGAATTATTAATTCGATTAACATCAGGCATATCATTATTCGGGTCAATACTTATTTTATCACAATCGTTACAATTGAAAAGAATTTTTTCATCAATACTATTTGGAGCTATCCATTTTGTATTAGTTATTTTTCCTTCAGTCATTCCTGCAATTAAAAATGGCGTATTTAATTCTCCATTGTTTTTAATTTTCAATTCGTAATTGTCACCTGATTTTTTTATCGATGAGATTTTATAATCAATCTTATCACTAGTGTTAACTAAGTCATTGAAAAACCAACTAAGATTTTTTTCGCTCACTGCTTCAAATACATTTTGTAAGTCTTGCGGATACGGATGTTTAAAAGCCCATCGATTAAAATAAGTACGCATGCAATTATCAAATCCTTCATCTCCTAGATAGCTTTTAAGGTAATTCATTGAATAACCTGTTTTCATATAAACAATGGTTCCATAATTCATCGAAGTGTAATTAGCAGAATGCAAATCGATTGGCTGATCATTGTTCTCCGCTGCGGATAAACTATAGGCAAATCCAAAAGCATCTTTATAATCAAATTTATCTAAGCCAATTAGTTTGTTTAGTCCACCAAGACCTTCACTCAAACTATTTGATTTTTTTTCATCTTGAGGAGGATATTTAGTTAAGCTATAGCGCATTTCATAGAAAGAGTTAATTCCCTCATCCATCCATGGGTGTTCTCTTTCATTACTTCCGAAGATGCCATAAAACCAATTATGTCCAACTTCATGAACAATTGTAGTCTCTAGCGTTTTGGCATTACCGCTTGCTCCAATAATAGTCACATTTGGATATTCCATACCTCCGCCTGCTGCTATTGTTCCGTCTACTGCTGTACATTGATTATACGGGTAGTCTCCAATCCAATGAGAATAATATTTTAATGCATCTTTAATATACTCCGGACTCTTCATCCAAAGTTGATATTCATTATTTGTGAATAGCGACCATGTAGTAACTTTCTTTCCTGTTCGATCTAATACAATTTCATCTTTTAATACATGATAACGTTTATCAGCAAACCATCCAAAGTCATGAATTTTTTCCTGATGAAAATGTAACGTCTTTGTTTTGTCTGAACTTTTAGGAAAGCTCATATCTTTCTTATCCGTAGGAATAGAATTATCTGTTTGTGTTCTTGTTTTTATGTCTAATCCATTCATGCGAATAATCTCTGCTGCATTATCTGAATTATTATCTTCAACTAGATCTCCAGTAGCGCCAACTACATAATTTTCAGGAAGTGTTATATAAACATCGAAGCTTCCATATTCAGAGTAAAACTCGCCTTGATTCAAATAAGGCATATGATGCCAACCAAATTGATCATACACCGCTGGTTTGGGATACCATTGCGTAATGGCATATGCTTGCCCTATATGTCCTAAACGAGAAAACTTCCCATTAGGAATCTTCACTTTATAAGGAGTTGTAATTACTGCACGTTGCCCAGGACAAAGTGGTTCATTTAAAATCAGCTTACAGTAATCATTATTGATTCCATCAAATTCAATTTGTGCTGATTTAGCATTTACTTGAAAGTTTAAAGAATCAATGTAGCCTCTGTCTTTTTCTTCTGCAAAGTAAAGAGCGCTATTGCCTTGATTTAATTCCTGCTGACATAAAGCGGTTTTATTGTCTTTATATCCATTTGGCCATAGGTGAATGTAAATAAAGGATAAAGTATCTTTTGAGCGATTGATATAATCAATTTGAATGTTAGCCGAGAGTGTATGATTGTTGTCGTTTAGTGAGCAATTTATTTTATAATTTACTTCCTGTTGGAAATAGATTTTTTGTGCTTTTGCGAAATTGCAAATAATAATCGCGGTAACAATTAGGCTTAACTTCTTTAACATGTCGGTTTCAAATAATATACAATGCAAAACTATGTAAATTCAAATTATCTTGTGTTCTAATTTTATAATTTAACCTAAGTGAAATGGTCATTTATGTTTATTTTAATAATTATGAATGATTGTTTTTAAGATATTCAAATATGTGAATTGTGTAACGATTATCTAATTATATGTAACGCCTGTTAGCTTGAGGTTGTTCACTTTTGATTTATCATAATTAACGAATTGTCACCCCCGGTCTTTTTTATTTTGTTGTCGTTTGCAATTCAGCCAGTCTGATGATTCGTTAATATGTATTTTATATTTTCTCATAATAAGGGTGAGAGTTTTCTCACCCTTTTTTAAAACGTATGACAATGGATAATTCTGAAGTTGAAAAATCGAAAGCCCTAATAACAGTGGAGTTGATTGAGTATATTCCTAATTCAGTTGTAATTAAAACTATTTTAAAAAAGACAACTGGGTCAGTAACGGTAATGTCCGTAGATGATGGCGAAGGTTTGTCGGAAAGAACGAGTGCTTTTGATACTTATGCGCAGGTGATAGATGGACAAGCAGAGTTAATCATTGGTGGTAAAAAATTTATATTGTTCACGGGCGAATCAATTGTAATTCCTGCACATGTTTCAAGTTTTGTTAGTCCTAACCACCGCTTTAAAATGATTTTAACCGTCATAAAAAGCGGATATGAATTATAATTTTAAAATCTTTTCTTATGAATATATCATCAGTGTACAGCAGCACGATACATTTTGTCGCAATTAAAACATGTAATGTAATAGGGCATTCGTGGCGATATAAAGATTATTCTAATTTTATTAAGCCTGATGGGAGTCAGTATGATTTTACAATGGCTCGTTGGTGCTGGCGTTGTCATAAACGTGCATATTATAATGGCAATTGGGAGTATAGTGAAAAAAACAAACTTGATTTTGTTAGTGATGCCTTTAGTGTTCGCGTGCTTAATTTGTAAACAAATTGACGATTAAATAGTATGATATAATTCATATTGTAATAGGAATTATATGACTTATTATTTACACTTTTCTACTGCATTTATATTAATATCGTAATATTATAAGTAATCATACTTGTGATATTATTTGTCTAATTCTTTATTTGCTAGATATGAAGTTGTATATAAAACATATGGTAAGTATTCGTTGTACAATGTTTGTTAAAGCCGAACTAGAAAAAATGGGCTATAAAGATTGTAATGTAAAACTCGGGGAGGTTGTATGTATCAACAATCTTACTACTAATCAACTTGATCATTTAAAAGAAGCATTGCATGATGCGGGACTAGATGTTTTAGACGATAAAAAATCTATTTTGATTGAACGGATTAAGAATGTTGTCGTTGAAATGGTACATTATCTAGATGAGCTTCCTAAAACGAAATTCTCGAACTATTTATCTGAACAACTAAATTACGATTACACGTATTTGTCTAATCTATTTTCAGAAATTGAAGGACGCACACTTGAACATTTTGTTTTGCAGCATAAAATTGAAAAGATTAAGGAATTAATAATGTATGATGAGTTAAATCTAACAGAGATTGCATTTAAAATGCACTATAGTAGTGTTGCTCATTTATCCAATCAATTCAAGAAAATCACTGGTCAAACGCCAAGTGCATTTAAGGCTATGCACAATCGTAATCGTTTAAATTTAGAAGATGTGTGAATAGTATAATTATTTCAGTTTTTATTGTAATGGATTTTATTCTCTTAGTAATCATCTTTGTTTTGTAATAGCTTTTATTACTATGCACCCGCAGATTTCGGGTTTAACCTAAAAATCATGGAAGAATTAATTGAGAGTCCAATTGCCGCAAGAGCAAAGTGGACAGCGCTTAAAGCTAAGCTCAAAGCAAAATTCCCTGTTTTGTCGGATGCTGATCTTCAGTATGACGAAGGGAAACAAAATGTAATGTTTGAAAAGCTCCAAGTAAAATTGGGCAAAACAAAACAAGAGCTCGACTCTATTTTGAAAACATTATAGTTTTTCGAACAAAAGAGCCGCATTTTGCGGCTCTTTTGTTTATGCTGAAATTTTATTTGAAACAGATGCTTTAATATTCTCGACAAAATCGTCAAATAAATATTCTGAGTCATGAGGCCCAGGAGCTGCTTCAGGATGGTACTGAACAGAAAACGCCGCCTTGTCTTTTACTCTTATTCCTTCTATGCTATTATCATTTAAGTTGACATGAGTAATTTCAACTAAATCTGATTTCTCAACATCTTCCGGCATTACAGCAAATCCGTGATTCTGTGAGGTTATCTCACAACGACCTGTAATAATATTTTTTACTGGATGATTTATTCCTCTATGTCCGTGGTGCATTTTGAATGTTCTGATGCCACAAGCCTCCGCCAATAATTGATGTCCCAAACAAATCCCGAAGACAGGAAGATTCGTATTCAACATCGCTTTAACCTTCGCAACGGTTTCAGGCATAGCACCTGGATCACCAGGTCCATTACTTAACATAAAACCATCAGGTTCCCAATGCATCATTTCTTCGAAAGATGTAGCGTACGGAAACACCCTCACATGACAACCTCTATCTGTAAGTAGTCTTACAATATTTAATTTAACTCCTGCGTCTAATAATGCAACTTTAAAATCTCCCCCCGTATTATAGTCTACTATTTTTTGTGTAGATACTTGAGAAGATAATTCTAAACCTTCCATCGAAGGTACATCAGCTAATAATTGCTTTAATTCATCAATATTTTGAGTAGCTGTGCTGATGATTGCATTCATTGCACCTTTCTCGCGAATATGCTTTACAATCGCACGGGTATCCACATCCGTTATAGCAACTAAATTTTTGGTTGATAAAAATTCCTGAATGGTTTGATCAGAATCTTTACGTGAAGCTATCTGACTTAAATTTCTACAAATTAATCCAGCTATTTTAATTCCGTCTGATTCTGATTCGCTGTTTTTAATCCCGTAATTTCCAATGTGAACACTGGCCATTACCATTAACTGTCCAGTATAAGAAGGGTCGGTAAAAATTTCCTGATAACCTGTCATACCAGTATTAAAACAAAGCTCCCCAGTAGCTACACCAATAGCGCCGGCCGCCATACCTCTAAAAACAGTTCCATCGGCTAAAACTAAAACAGCAGGTGATTTGGGAGCGTATTTCATAGGTCATTAGATTTTGGCAAAATTAACTATTCGCGCTCAATTATTAAATTGCTTTTATAAACAATCTGTAAAATTAATGTGACTATTATAAGAATGAAAAACGCTTTAATTAGGAATTAATTTATTAACAAGATACTTTGTTCTGCAAAATGAAAAACGAATTACCTGTGATTATTTTCTTCCAAAGTCTGCGGGATTTTCTCCCCAAATTTCGGTCTCCCATTTATAAATAGGGTTGCTATAATTATTGTTTTTTAGCCAGTTTTCAGCACGATCAATCAAGTCAAAAATTTCAGCATTTCTTGATGTTTCTGCCAACTTGGTCCCACATTTTTTCTTTTTTATCCAACCAATGGCAATCTGACTATCACTGTAAATAATTTTCTTCGGAAGTTCACATCTTTTCAAGTAGGCAAGCGCATGAACAATGGCTAAAAATTCTCCGATATTATTGGTGCCGTCATGATATGGTCCCATAATGAAAAGTTCGGTTTTGGTGGTCGTATCAACGCCTCTATATTCCATCTTTCCTGGATTCCCACTACAGGCTGCATCTACAGAAATGCTATCGCGTATTGGGTTATGGGTAGGAGGATGGGAAATTTTTAATGTCTTTTTAGTGCCTTTCGAAAATGCTGAAATATGGTTTGAATAATGACTTTTAAATGCTGCGTCCGCTTCTGTTTTACTCGTAAATGACTTGTATTTGGCTGCCGCAAATCCTTCAATATTCTTTTTACAGGTGTCCCAGCTGCTATAAACACCAGGAGTTCTCCCTTCCCAAACAACGTAAAATTTCTTCTTCGTGGCCATTGCCGCAAACTTACTGCTTTTTGATTAATAAGTCGGTTGATTACTTGTTTCTCGATTAGTAAAAACTAAATTTTTTAAATTTAAATTTGTTATCAAATCAAACGAAATGTACGCAAGTATTACTTCTGATATACTAAAATCGCTTACTGAAATTTGTGGGACAGAATATGTTTTTACAGATGCTGAGCAATTACAAAATTATTCGCACGACGAAACGGAAGATTTGAAATTTTTGCCTGCCGTTGTTGTAAAGCCAACCACTGTAAATCAGATTGCTGAAATCATGCGCATCGCTAATGCAGAACAAATTCCTGTTACTCCTCGAGGTGCTGGAACAGGTCTAAGCGGTGGTGCATTGCCTGTTCATGGCGGAATTCTTTTATCGATGGAAAAGTTTAATAAGATTCTTGAAATCGATGAACGTAATTTACAAGCTACTGTAGAGCCAGGTGTCATCAATCAGGTTTTTAGAGATGCAGTTGAGGCAAAAGGTTTGTTTTATCCTCCCGATCCTGCTTCACGAGGAAGTTGTTTTCTCGGAGGTAATCTCGCAGAAAATGCTGGTGGTCCACGTGCAGTAAAATATGGAACTACAAAAGATTATATTTTGAATTGTGAAGTAGTTCTTCCCAACGGTGAAGTAATTTGGACCGGTGCTAATGTTTTGAAAAATTCTACTGGTTATAATTTAACGCAGTTGTTGATTGGTAGTGAAGGCACATTGGGTATTGTTACTAAAATCGTTTTCCGTTTGATTCCATTGCCAACACAAAACTTATTAATGTTGGTTCCATTTTATTCTCCTGAAAAAGCTTGCGAAGCGGTGAGTGCGGTTTTTCGTGCTGGATTTATTCCTTCTGCTATGGAGTTTATGGAGCGTGATGCGATTGATTATGTAATGCAGTTTGTTGATGTGAAAATACCTGTGAAAGATGAACATAAAGCACATCTTTTAATTGAAGTGGATGGTAATGATGTTGATGTTTTATTTAAGGAATGTGAACAAATTACCGAGTTGATGTATCAGTTCGAATGCGATGAGGTTTTATTTGCTGATACAGCTGCACAGAAGAATGAACTTTGGAAAATGCGTCGCGCAGCGGGTGAAGCGGTAAAATCCCATTCTGTTTACAAGGAAGAAGATACCGTTGTTCCTCGCGCTGAATTGCCAAAATTATTGGCTGGTGTAAAATCAATTGGAAATAAGTATGGATTCCGTTCGGTTTGTTACGGACATGCAGGCGATGGTAATTTGCATGTGAATATTTTGAAGGATGAAATGAGTGATGATGACTGGCATAATAAAATTCCTCATGGCATTCGTGAAATATTTAAACTCTGCGTGGAGCTGAAAGGAACTATCAGTGGTGAACACGGAATTGGGTATGTGCAGAAAGGTTACATGGACATCGCATTCAATTCAACTCAGATTGAAATTCAGAAGGGAATAAAGCGTTTGTTTGATCCAAATAATATTCTGAATCCCGGAAAAATGTTTGTTTGATTTCCGGAACTTTTTATCTCCTATTTCGTTAAAGCAATATTCTCTTTTTTCAAGAGTTATAGCTTTTAATGATTAATAGATTTGATATAAGTAAAAATCCTTTTTTTGCTAAGGCAGTTCTACGAATTGTTTTAGTGGTTGTGTTTTTATTTTCTATTGTAAAATCTAACGCACAAGAATTATGGGGCATAGCAAATAGTAATTACGCAGGTCAGATGGGCCTTACTATGAATCCTGCTTCGGTAGTTGGAGAACCTTTTAATTGGGAACTTCATTTATTATCGCTGGATGCTAACGCTGCCAATAATTATATTTATTTGAAAAAAGGAAGAGGGGCGATTTCAATGTCAAATTCATCGGATGAGTCTACAACTGATCGATACACAACATCCGATAAATGGTCGTTTGGATCAACATTCTTTAAAGCACCTGCCTTTTTATACTCTCAAAAAAAGTTTGGATTAGCATTTTCAACTTCCTTACGTGGTGGGTACAGTGCCTTAGATGTCCCTTGGCACCTTGCAAAATTTGCATACGAAGGATTTGAATACGACCCATTACAAACTTATTTTTTTGAAGGAGGAAATGTCAAAATAGGGATGATATCTTGGCAGGAAACAGCAATTACGGTTGGAGCCTTAGCAGTAGATGATGGAACAAACTACATCACCTTCGGACTAACGGGTAAGAATAACCGTGGATTTGAAGCAGCCTATGTTAATTTGAATGCCGTTACTTATAACTCCGCCGCCGACTCCTTGTTAATCGTACAGAACATAAATATGGATTACGGTCATTCTTTGCCAGAGGAAAACGAGTTTCAATTAGCTAATATACTTTCTAAAAGAGGGAAGGGGTGGGGGATTAATGCAGGATTGCAATACTATCGAAATAGAAATGCAAATTTTTATAAGCCTTGCGCAAACAACGATGAAAAACCGTATGATTTTAAATTGGGAGTATCCATTATTGATTTAGGTTACATGACATTTAATCGTGAAACAAGAACTTATCAATTTGAAAATTTGTCGACTGATTGGTTTTATATCGATACCGCTAAATTTATGGATGCCACACAAATTGATAGTATGTTCAGTGCACAATTTACTGGTAAGCCAACTAATACACGCTTTGCAAGGAGCTTTAAAATTGCAACTCCGGCTGCCGTTAGTGTACAATTCGATTTGGCGTTGGATAATCATTTTTTTGTAAATGTCTCAGCGATTCAAAGAGTCGTTCTTAGTAAAATAGCTTTACGCAGAATGAATCAATTGGCTATAACGCCCAGGTATGAACGAAAACGATTTGAAGTGGCTGTGCCTGTCTCTTTCTATGAGCAATTTAAACCGCGCATAGGCATCGGACTTCGTTTTGGAATCTTAACTATTGGTTCGGATATGTTGAGCCCGCTATTCGGTTTGACAGATAGTTACGGTGCTGATTTTTATATCGGAATTTCAATTAAAAACAGAGGAAAATGTGGTGGTTCAAATGGCAGAGTAAAAAAACAATCAATCGAGAAATGTAAAGTGCCTAACCATTAGTGTTAGCATAATTTCTCGCTCCAAAAAATGCACTTCCAATTCTAATCATTGTGCTTCCGCAGTCTAATGCAATTTGATAATCCGACGACATTCCCATCGAAAGCGTATCAAAATCATCATTCGATTTATGTCGATCGAAAATTTGTTTTAGCTGAGTAAATTCTTTTTTTATCTGTGATTGGTCTTCTGTAAAACTCGCCATTCCCATTAATCCTTTAATGCGTACGTTGGAATAATTTCCATTGGAATATTTTTCAAGAATACCAGTTAATTCATTTTCATCAAGTCCGAATTTGCTTTCTTCTTGCGCTATGTAAATCTGTAAAAGGATATTTGAAATGGAATTATTTTTTGTTGCTTGTTTATTAATCTCCATCAATAATTTCTCACTATCAACACCATGAATCAACTTAGTAATCGGCTGAATGAATTTTACTTTGTTGGTTTGTAAATGTCCGATAAAATGCCAATCAATCGTAGCAGGAGCTTCTTTGAACTTGTCCGTTAATTCCTGCACATAATTTTCTCCAAATAACAATTGACCTTCGTGATGCAGCTCTAAAATATCAGATAAAGGTTTTGTTTTCGAAACAGCAATCAAACTCGCCTGATATCTATCTGCAATCGATTTTATTTTATGGTAGTTATCTAGATTAATACTCATACTGTTTCTGAAAATCGAATTAATTCGTCTTTAAATAAATTCAAGTTTAACTCTTCTAAATTGTGTTTTGTCTGAGGCAATACTAACAAAGAGCCTTGTGGTAGTTGGCGATAAAAGTGTGCACTCTCTTCAATGGTAATATGTTCTTCTTGATCTCCTAAAGCAATTCTTACTTTACAGGAAATGTTATCAATGTCTGATTCTGATAACGGATGCTTTTGTGTGTAGTCGATTAGATTTAATGTCTCTTTGCAGATTTCTTTCCAATCGGATGGGAAGTGAAGAAGGTTAAGTTTGTCGGCTAATAAACTATCTTGCATTTCAATTTTATCTGCTGCAAATAGTTGCCTGTAGGTTTGTACTTTTTGATGACTCCAATCGAAGTCGGTGCCCCATGTAAAAATACTATCGAAGGTTCCGCTTTTTTTTGCTTCAAGAGTTAAAGCAAGATAACCTCCAAGCTCATAACCGAATACCATACATCCGTTCAATTGAAACTCTTTGATGTACTCGTATAAATGTTGCTGAAGTGTAGTAAAAGTAAATTTCTCCTCGGGAAACGACTTTCCATGATGGCCAGGAAGGTCATACATATAAACTTGAAACCGATCTTTTAAACATTCGGCCAAGGGTTCCATTTGTTGAATAGAACCCAGAAATCCGTGTAGTAAAAGAATTTTTGGTTTCATGGTGATGAATATTTTTGGAACTACGCCAACTCGTGAATCACTAAGCCGCTTCTCAGCTTAGGTTCAAACCAAGTTACTTTAGGAGGCATTATTAATCCATTGTCTGCAATGTCAATCAATTGCTTCATCGTTACAGGATATAAAGCAAATGCGGCTTTCATTTCACCACTGTCAACTCTACGCTTTAATTCGCCAAGTCCGCGTAAACCACCAACAAACTCAATGCGTTTGTCTTTGCGTAAATCAACGATATTTAAAATCGGAGCTAAAATACTTTCACTTAAAATAGTAACATCTAAAACACCAATTGGATCAGCATCATTATAAGTTCCAGCTTTAGCAGTCAACGAATACCATTGTCCAGCTAAGTACATTCCGAAGTTGTGTAATTGCGCAGGGCGATGTTCTTCCGAACCAACAACACTAACATCAAACTTCTCCGAAATTTTATTTAAAAACTCTTCGTTAGATAACCCATTCAAATCTTTTACAACGCGATTATAATCCATAATCTGTAATTGATTATCCGGGAAGTGAACCGCTAAAAAGAAATTGTACTCTTCATTTCCTGTGTGATTCGGATTAGCTTCTTTCAAATCTTTTCCCACAAGAGCAGCCGCAGCTGTACGGTGATGTCCGTCTGCAACATAGGTATAAGGAATCTGCTCGAAATGATGAACAATTGATTGTATAGTTGCATCATCATTCACCACCCAAAAGGTATGTCCAATGCCGTCATCTGTTGTAAGATTATATGCAGGCTCGTGCTTGATAATTTCATTAACAATTTCATCAAGCGCTACTACTTGCGGATAAGCAAAGAATACAGGCTCTGCATTCATATTACCAACACGCACATGCGTCTTGCGATCTTCTTCTTTATCTGGTCTTGTTAACTCGTGCTTTTTAATAATATCATTGAAGTAATCTTCCACACCCGCACATCCAACAATGCCGTACTGCGTACGACCATTCATTGTTTGAGCATAGATGTATAAGCACTCTTTCTCATCTTGAAAGAATACTCCTTCTGCTTTCATCTGCTCGTAGTTCGCCTTTCCTTTTTTATAAATCTCAGGCGAGTAGTGATCAAAATCGTCTGGGAAATCAATCTCTGGTTTTATTACGTGATAGAATGAATAAGAGTCGCCATTAGCCTCAACTCTTGCTTCTTTTTCATCTAATACATCATAGGGGCGACAAATTACTCTCTTAACAAGTTCTTTTGTTGGACGTACTCCACGAAATGGTTTTAATATAGCCATGATTTTTCCAGAATTAGTTTTGCAAAATTAATGCTTTCAATCGATTTAAAAGCGAGCGTTTAATCTTAATTAAAGATTATTCATCACATCAATAAGCACACGCACACTCTCATTCGGCAAAGCATTATACAAACTTGCTCTGAATCCACCCGATAAGCGATGTCCTTTGATGCCAACAATTCCATTTGCTTCACAAGCTGCCAAGAATCTTTCTTCTTGTGAATGGTCTTTTAAATTAAAGCAAGCATTCATGAGACTTCGGTCTTCTTTTACAACATTGCCAAAGAAGTTGGGATTATTATCTAGCGCATTATAGAAAAGAGTTGCTTTTTCAATATTTGCTTTTTCTATAGCTACAACGCCACCCATTTTTTTCAACCATCGCAAAGTAAGCATGCATACATATACTGGAAATGCAGGAGGGGTGTTGTACATCGATTCAGCTTTGATATGTACATTGTAATCCAACATAGAATTAATTTGTCGGCCTGTTTTACCTAATAAATCTTTCTGCACAATAACCAGTGTTGCTCCGGCAGGACCCATATTTTTTTGTGCTCCGGCGTAAATCAATCCGAATTGAGATACATCAATTGGTCGACTAAAAATATCACTCGACATATCGCATACTAAAGGCACTTCGGTTTTAGGGAACGACTTCATTTGTGTTCCGTAAATTGTATTGTTTGAAGTGATGTGTAGATAATCAATGTCAGATGGAATAATGAAATCTTTCGGAATGTAGGAGAAGTTTTTGTCAGAAGAAGAAG
>CAINEC010000192.1 GCA_903847585.1 uncultured Bacteroidota bacterium | reverse complement strand
TTTTAAATCTGATTTGCTATCAATTTTCCATTCGTGAGCTAAAATTGTTAAAGGACTTTCTTGACGTCCGATATTCGCGCTTCTTTTTTCTCCGTTTTGGAATCCCCAACTAGGATTGTAGTAGTTGCTTCCAGCTAAATCATAAACTTCTTGAATGGCAGCTGTAGCTCTTGCATTGACTGTGTTTGCACCAAACTGTGTTAAACTGATGCTATGGTTGGTTCCAAATCTTTTCTCGATGCTCGCAAACCATGAAATACCATTGTAGAAGGTTCCTTGAACATAGCCTTCGTCAGCCCATCTTCTGCTGATAGATGCTGCAAATGACCAACCCCCTTTCATTAAGCCCGTGCCATAGGTCGCCATTAAACGATTATCGTAAGTTCTATTGGATAAAGCATACGAAACTTGTAATTGCTTACGCTGTCTGCTCGCTTTAGCATCAATATTACTTGATCCATTTAATCCGCCATATCCATAGGTAGAAGGGTTAAGTCCGTAAGTACTCTCACGACTTCTAACCACATCGTTTAATCCGCTCCAAGCGCTGTATAAACCACGACTGTTCACAAGGTCTTCCATCAACAAACCGTTCATGAAAGTTTGGTCTTCATAGTTGTAACCACGAGGTCGAAAACGAGCTGTGCTAAAGGTAAACATGCTGGCAGATTCAAATGGGTCTCGACTAGAAGTAAGGACACCACTCACATTTGCGTTAGAGGTTTCTTTCATTTGGTCATCACCTAGTGAAACAGTAGGGATGTTGTCATCACCTAAGTCGATGTGAATCATATTAACAGCAGTTAGTTCTACTACTGGTTGATTAACCTCTACACTTAAAATTGTCTGGTTGAAACCATCCAGGTCAATTGTTAAGGTATACTTGCCATAAGGAACATTTTTAATTTCAAAAGTTCCATCGGGGTTTGACAGAACATTAGTTCTGAAACCCGGGTTGTTCAGATTGATTGCTGCGCCAACAGAAGCGTCCTGAGTTTCTGCATCTTTCACACTTCCTTTGAGTGTGGCGTTTTGTGCCATCATCATCATAGGTGTCAGCATGAAGCAGATCAATGCGAATCGGATTAAGTACTTTATTTTCATGATTAGTTTTAAGGGACGACAAAGGTAAACTATAATCTGTAGGTACAAAGAAAAAAGGCATGAATAGGCATATTATCAATTTGTGTAGGATTATCGTAGATAAATCCTCTGCTTTTTATAGGTTTGTATCCGAAATCTTAAAAATAAAATGCAAAAAATCGTTAAGTGTTTGATTATAATTATCCTTGCTCTTGGATTACAAGCCGCAAATGCACAGGAAAAGCAATATAAAGCTGGAATAGTAGCATTTTACAACTTAGAAAATTTATTTGATACGATTAATCAGCCCGAAGTAAATGATGAAGAATACACTCCAACAGGGGCAAATCTTTATACTGCTACGGTGTACATGGATAAACTATCGAAATTAGAGTCGGTTTTGTCTCAGATTGGAACTGAAGTTACACCCGACGGATTTTCTGTGCTTGGCGTTGCGGAAATTGAAAATATTACGGTTTTACAAGATCTTATCAATCAACCTAAGTTAAAACCTCGTGGATATAAAATTGCACACTTCGATTCTCCTGATAAAAGAGGAGTTGATGTAGGAATGATTTATAATCCTAAGTATTTTAAGGTTATTTCTTCTGAACCATTGTTTATTCCAATGAAAGGCGATGATGGAAATCCTTATTATACTCGTGATATTCTTTATGTATACGGAATGTATGACGGTGAACCAATGCACTTTTTTATTAATCACTGGCCTTCCCGTCGTGGAGGAGAAGAGGCTTCAGCTCCAAACCGAGCTTTAGCTGCATCTGTGGCAAAACATAAAATAGATTCAATCAATGCCGTTGACCCCAATGCGAAAATCGTTTTAATGGGAGACCTTAACGATGATCCGGTTAGTCCTAGTGTAACAAAAACATTAGGTGCAACGGGTAACGTTGATAAAATAAAAGACAACGGATTGTATAATCCATGGGTTGCTTATTACAAAGAAGGAATTGGAACGTTAGCGTATGGAGATGCTTGGAATCTTTTCGATCAGATTATAGTTTCAAATGCTTTTTTATCAAAAGAGCAAAAAGGATTTTTCTTTCAGAAAGCAAATATTTTCAGTAAAGAATTTATGATTCAAAAAACAGGAAGATATAAAGGGTACCCATTGCGTACATACGATTTTAGTATTTATCAAGGTGGATACTCCGATCACTTTCCAACTTATTTGTTGCTCTTAAAAGAAAAATAAATGCGCAAGCGTTTGGTTGTAATTCGTCATGGTAAATCATTGTATGATGATTATGTTGCTAATGATATTGAACGTCATCTTGCAGCTCGAGGATATCATGATGTAGAACAAACTGCATTGTGGTTAAAACAAAACAATATTTTTCCTGATGCTTTTGTAACCAGCCCCGCTATAAGGGCTTTTTCAACTTGCGTAATTGTTGCAAATCACTTTGGATTTGAATTAGAGAAAATTCAATTAAAAGATGCAATCTATGAGGCATCAGATAATGCGTTGATATATGTGATTAATGAGTTGCCTGATAACGCCAACACTGTTTTTTTATTCGGACATAATCCTGCTTTTACTTCCATCATTGGTAAGCTTACCAATCAAGAATTTCGACATCTTCCTACATCAGCCGCCGCTGTCATCGAATTTGAAAATTTGAACTGGGGTCAGATTAATTTACATACAGGAAAGTTAACAAATACTTTTTGTTGTCATAAAGCGATTGATTAATCATTATGATATTAAGTTAATGTTATAAAAACTGCAAGAGAAATTTATCATAATGTTATGTTTTACTAATCGTTGAAGAAATCAAGTTTTCTTTTAAAATATTTGCATTGAATCATATTCTAAAGCAAATGCAAAAGAAACAACGAAAAGAAATTGAGCAACAACTATCTATTACAATTGCTTATTTTTTAAAGAAACAACATCCTGTTGCAGCACAGGGAATGGCGAAGGTGGTTAAGTCATCAGCTAAAGAAATTGCGAAAAAGTTTGTTAAAGAAATAAGCAAGGCAGAAAAAACGAAAGTCCCGGCTAAGAAAGCTAAAAAGCCAGAAGAGAAAGCTCCTGTTGCAAAAAAGAAAACTATCGCTAAAGCAATAAAACGTAAAAAGTCGGTTCGTAAATCAGCTAAATAATTTTTATGAAGCAAGACGAATTACTTATCGTTAACCGCGATATAAGCTGGCTTTCTTTTAACGATAGGGTTTTACAAGAAGCAAATGACCCGAGTGTTCCATTAATGGAGCGACTAAAGTTTTTGGGTATTGTTTCGAGTAATCGCGATGAGTTTTTTCGTGTACGTGTTGCTTCTATTAAACGCATGGTTCGCCTCGGAAAAAAAGGCGAAGAGTTGTTGGGAGAAAATCCGATTCAGTTGCTGGATAGTATTCAAAATATTATTGTAAGGCAACAAGAAGAATTCGACGATAGCTTTCAAAGAATCCTAAGTGAGCTGGAAAGAAAAGGAATCTTTTTATTAAACGAAAATCAGCTAACCAAAGATCAAGGCGCTTTTGTGCGTGATTATTTTTATGAGCATGTACAACCTGCGCTCGTTCCAATCTTACTCGATAATTTAAATGAGTTTCCTGCAATGAAAGACAGGAGCATTTACTTTTTAATTATGATGCAGAAAGCTGGATCTAAAACTAAATTTGCACTATTAGAAATTCCTTCTGATGTTATTTCACGATTTGTAGTTATCCCCAAGGAAAGTAAATACATTATTTTGTTGGATGATGTAATCAGATATTGCTTAGATGATTTGTTCTTTAATTTTGATTATGATGTGATAAGAGCGTTCACAATAAAAATTACGCGTGATGCTGAACTCGATTTAGAGCAAGATGTAACTAAGAGTATTGTAAAAAAAGTTTCGGAGAGTATTAAGAATCGTCGTAAAGGACAGCCAACACGTTTAGTATACGATGAAACAATGCCTGCTGAGGCGTTAAAGTTTTTGCTAAAAAAGATTCAATTAAATAAAGAAGATCAGCCAATTTCCGGAGGTCGTTATCACAACTTCGTTGATTTTATTCGATTCCCCTCTCTAAACAGATTAGAGCTTAAGCAAAAAAATTTGCCAGTACTTCCTCATAAAGATATTCCTGCAAGAACAAGTATGTTTAAAATAGTTGCTAAGCAGGATGTTTTACTTTCTTTCCCTTATCAATCCTACACGCATGTAATCAATTTGCTTCGCGAAGCATCTATCGACCCTAAAGTAGTTTCGATAAGCATTACGTTATATAGGATGGCTAATAATTCGAGGATTGTAAACTCGCTGATTAACGCTATCAAAAACGGAAAAAAAGTAACGGCTATTGTTGAATTGCAAGCACGATTTGATGAGGAAGCAAATATTCGATGGGCAAATAAATTAAATGATGAAGGGGTTAAAGTGATTTATGGAGTGCCAGGAATAAAGTTACACAGTAAGTTGTTTTTAATTTCCCGACAAGAACAAAACAAACTTGTAAATTACGCTCATATCGGAACTGGTAATTTTAATGAAGATACTGCTAAGCTGTACGCGGATTATAGCTTGTTAACTGCTGATAAAAGAATTACAGAAGAGGTTCAAAAGGTGTTTAATTTTTATAACGACAACTTAAAAATAGGAACCTATAAACACTTAGTTGTTTCTCCATTTTCTACTCGAAAAAAATACTTGCAATTAATCAATGCAGAAATTGAGCATGCGAAACAAGGACATGATGCTTGGTTGTTTTTGAAAATGAATAGTCTGACCGATCCTGAAATGATAAAGAAGCTTTACGAGGCTTCTGCAGCAGGTGTTAAGATTAGATTGATTATAAGAAGTATTTGTTCTCTTGTTCCTGGCATAAATTCGTTAAGTGAAAATATTGAAGCCATCAGCATCGTAGATAAATACCTTGAGCATGCAAGGGTTTTTGTATTCTCAAATAATGGTACGCCTAAAGTCTATTTGTCTTCTGCCGATTGGATGACTCGTAATTTAGATCATCGTAGCGAAGTAGGAGTGCCTGTGTACGATGAGTCGCTAAAAAAACAATTGATTGATATGCTCGAAATTCAGTGGAATGATAATACGAAAGCCAGAAGCATCAATGTTTTTCAAAATAACCCTTATCATTTTTCAAAAGTTAAAAGTAAATTTAAATCGCAGGATGAAATTTACAAATACATCGAAAAAAACAACATTCAGAATTAATTTTTAAAAGCTTTTATTTACCTTGGTACAATGTTAAAATTTGCTGCTATCGATATTGGTTCGAATGCCGTTCGATTATTGTTGTGTAATGTGTTTGAAGAAGGTGATGAACCTGTTTTTAAAAAAGCAGAGTTAGTGCGTATGCCTATTCGCTTAGGAGAAGATGTTTTTCGTTATGGTAAAATTTCAGAGGAAAAGAAAATGCTTTTGGCCAAATCAATGAGAGCATTCAAAATTCTTATTGATGTTTTTGGGGCAATCGATTATCGTGCCTGTGCAACATCTGCTATGCGTGATGCAAGTAATAGTCAGGAGATAGTAGATTTTGTTCGTAAATACAGTGACGTTAGTATCGATGTGATTGATGGTAAAACAGAAGCACACATAATTTATTCTAATCATATTGCTGAACATCTCGAGTATGATCAGTCGTATTTATACATTGATGTAGGTGGTGGTAGTACGGAGTTAACCCTGTTTTCAAAAAATAAAATTATCGCCGCACAATCATTTAATATTGGTACTATTCGATTATTACATGATCAGGTTAAAAAGGAGACCTGGAGTATTTTTAAAGATTGGATTCGTAACAATACTTCTGCCTATCATCCATTAACAGCCATTGGTTCGGGTGGTAATATCAATAAGCTTTTTAAAATGGCTGATCGAAAAGAGCATAAGCCATTAGCAACAGAGCGCATTAAAGAGATTTATGATTTTTTAAAAGAATATTCGCTCGAAGAAAGAATACTTAAGCTTGGATTAAATCCAGATAGAGCCGATGTAATTATCCCTGCAACCAAAGTTTTACTTACTGCTCTTAAAACTGCAGAAATTGATCAGGTGTTTGTTCCGCAAGTAGGTTTGTCGGATGGTATCGTGCATTTACTTTATGATAAGTATAAAGGAATGCCGGAGTTGCCATTTAGCTAGTCAATAATTTTAGCATCCATATGAGGCGGGACAAAATATAACAATCCTGTTTTAGCGTCTGTGCAGTTGTAGTTTTTTCGTCGTAATTCTCCTCTGATAAATTGCTGTCCGTTTTTAATTTCAAACTTTGAATTTAGTGGTATGTCTTCAACATGAATCCATCCGTCACTTCTATTGTCAAATGCTTTTAACGATTTCATTAAGGTAACATCACTACAACTTGATGCTGCAGGATTTTTAATGTATCCAATTAACGCTTCTCTTACTGTGTGTGGAAAAATTTCATCTCGTAAAAAAGGAATGAGCAATTGCCTGAATTCTTCTTTCCATTCCTGTCCATGTGGCATTACACGATTACTATGTTTAAGAAAGCAAGTAAGGTGTGCCACTTCGTGTGTAAAGGTGATTAAGAAAGCATAAGGGTTTAAATCGTAATTGATGGTGATGGTATGATTTGCTCCGTTGTAAGGAGGACGATAATCACCATTTTTTGTTGCTCGCGTATGCTTAATGCGAACACTGATTCGGTATCTCCTTATCCAATCAACGCAAGTGGCAACCGCATTTTCAGGAACATATTTTAATAAAGCTATTCGAAGTTGATCTTCGGTAACCATTATTTTAAAATTTGATAGACAATTAATGAGGTAAAATAAGCTAAAGCAGATAAATACACAAACTGAATAACCGGCCATTTCCAACTTCCTGTCTCACGTTTAACAACCGCAAGTGTACTCATACATTGCATAGCAAATGCATAAAACAACATTAACGACCATCCAACGGCTACGGAGTAACGAGGTTGTCCTGTTACTACATCTTTTTCCATTCGCATCTTTTCTTTCACCGTTAAGTTTTCGTCGTTGCCAACACTATAAATTGTTGTCATGGTTCCAACAAAAACTTCTCTTGCTGCAAACGATGTTACGAGTGCAATTCCGATCTTCCAGTCGAAACCTAAAGGCTTAATTACAGGCTCGAGTAAATGACCTAATTGTCCTGCGTACGAATATTCTAATCGCTGTGATTCTAACGCAAGCTTCTTCTCAGAATTCTCTGTATTATCAGTCATCTGTTCGATTTCCTGATTTACTTTTTCAAATTTATCTCCTGGCCCGCGTGATGATAAAAACCATAATACAATGCTGATTGCGATAATGATTTTTCCAGCATCAATTAAAAATATTTTTACTTTTTCAAGAATAGAATAACCAATGTTTGTCCATCGAGGCATTCGATAAACTGGTATTTCCATAATGAAATAACTTTTCTGTTTTGATTTAATTAATCCGCTAATAACAATAGATGCCACCAAAGCAGCAATGAATCCAATTAGGTATAGCGACATCAGAACTAATCCCTGTATGTTAAACACTCCAACGTAAGTCGATGGAATAATTAACGAAATAAGTAATGTGTAAACAGGTAAACGAGCTGAGCAACTCATCAATGGGGTAACTAAAATAGTCACCATCCGTTCCTTCCATGAACTAATTGTTCTTGTCGACATAATCGCAGGAACTGCACACGCAACACCACTCATTAAAGGAATTACAGATCTTCCGTTTAATCCGAAATTACGCATCAGCTTATCCATTAAAAAACTAACGCGGGCCATATACCCCGTGTCTTCAAGAATAGCAATGAACATAAACAGCATCGCAATTTGAGGAACAAAAATGATGATACCACCAATACCTGCTAATACACCATTAACGATCAAATCGTTTAATACTCCTTTCGGCAGTAAGTTGCTAACTAGATCAATGAAACCTGTAAATGTCTCATCAATAAAATTCATCGGGAATTCTGCAATGGAAAATATCGATTGGAAAATGATAAATAATATACAAAGGAAAATTACATAGCCCCAGATTCGATGCACTAATAATCTATCTAAACGAGTGCTGAATGATACCTTTTTTTCGTCTGAAACCCTAACGCAGCTATCAATAATTTGTTGAATAGATTTGTATCGTTCTAATGATTCAAACGACTGAATTTTATTTGCATCATAATCTGCTCCTTCAAAAAGATTTTGCAGTTTTTTTATTTGCTCTTCAGGTAAATTGAAATGCTCAAGTGAGTTAATGTGATTCGCAATTTGCAATGCAGCATAATTGCTTTTTAAATTTAGTTCTTTACGGATTCCGTTTAAGATGGAAGGCTTTATAAGAGTGGTGTCATAAACGTCCGCTGTCGGAACAGGTATGTCATTAATCAAAGCCTGTTTCAATTCTTCAATGCCAACTCCTTTGCGTGCTATTATCGGACAAACACGAATACCTAATCTTCGCTCTAGCTCGTCTGGTTTTATTTTTATTCCCTGCGATTGCACTAAATCCATCATGTTTAAAGCTAGCACTGTCGGAATCTTTAAATCGATTACTTGAGACGCAAGAAATAAACTTCGTTTTAAATTAGTACCATCTGCTAAAATGATAACTGCATCAGGATGATCTTCATTATTTGGATCACATAAAACTTCAAAGGGAATTCTTTCGTCAGGAGAAGTAGGGTACAAGCTATATGTACCTGGCAAATCGACAATTTCTAAATTATTAGCTTCTCCGGTTGTTGAGTTAAAAATAGTAGCAGAGCCCGTTTTCTTTTCTACCGTTACTCCGGGGAAATTGGCAATCTTTTGATGAAGTCCTGTAAGTAAATTGAAGAGTGAACTCTTTCCGACATTCGGATTGCCGATTAAAGCAACTTTGATTTTTTTGTTTGACTTCTGCACACCCTAATCCCAAAAAAATTAATCAACTAGTTTCACTAAAATATTTTCAGCTTCATCTTTACGGATGCATAACATCGTTCCTGCAACACTAATAGCGATCGGACATCCTAATGGAGCAAAACGATCGATTGTAATGATTTCGCCCGGTAAACAGCCCATATCCAACATCTTTTGCTGCATGCTATCATCCTTGTAGGAATCTACAATGCATTTATCTCCTTTCTTAAGCTGAGATAGTTTTTTTGATGTGGTGGACATTTCCTTATTTAGAATCATTCTACGAGAATGCTAAGATACTATTTACAACAGCAATGAAACAAGTAAAGCCAACAACTTTTTTTGATATAGCTTTATTTCAGTAGGTTACATCAATATGATTTTACTCAATAGGTTTTTTTCTGCTCCGCACGCGGTACTTTCCCAAAACTCGGGCAATGACAATTCTTCTTAAATAATTTGCAACTTGAGAGTGAAAGAAGAAATACCGTAAAGAGTAGGAGTATCGATTTATTTTTCATTGCTCATTAATTGATTTGAAGTGGAGTAAATTTAAAACTTCCGCCGTCAAAAAGTCCTTTATCACTTAATTTCAATTCAGGAATTACTAACAAGGCCATAAACGATAAAAGCATGTATGGGGCTTTTAAGGTGCTTCCTAATTTTTTTGCAGCGGCATCAATTGCTGAATATTGTTTCCCAATGGTAACAGCATCTGCATCACTCATTAATCCAGCAACCGGCAACCCAATTACCATCTCTGAATCTTGACTTACTAAGCTTAGTCCACCCCCACATTCAATAATCAAATTAGTCGCTTTGCAAATCGATTCATCATCAACTCCTATAACGATTATGTTGTGAGAATCGTGTGCAACACTCGATGCAATCGCTCCTTCTTTTAAACCGAAATTCTTGATAAATGCACACGATACAGGTGCATTTGTATAACGATTGACAACAGCTATTTTTAGAACATCATTTTCTATATTGCTTTCTAAGTAGCCATTTATAATGGTTGCTTTTTCGTTGGATGCTTTCGTGATTAATTGTCCGTCTAAAGCATTTATGACATTAATATAGTCTCCTTCTGCTTTAATTTTAAAAGCATCGGAGGTGATTTTGTTTTTGATAAATTGATTTGGCGTAGTGTGTTTAATTTGTTCAAGATTTACCTTGCTTCCATCAAATACTTCTTCTCCATCAATAATTGTTTTTAGCACTTTAAATTCTTGTAAATTATTGACAGAAATAAAATCAGCTTTATCACCTACGCGTAATGTTCCAACTTTCATATTGTAATGTTCAACGGGATGTAAACAAGCAATCGAAAGAACATCAAAAAGATTGTAGCCTAGTGATATGGATTTACGAACATGCTCATCAATGTGAAATAGTAATAATTCATCTGGGTGTTTATCATCACAACAAAACATTAATTTTTCTGGATGTTCTCCAATCAATCGATGTAATGCATCATAGTTTCTTGCAGCAGATCCTTCGCGAATTAATATTTTCATTCCAAGTTCTATTTTTTCTAAGGCCTCTTCGTAAGTAAAACACTCATGATCCGTTGTAATTCCAGCAGAAATATATTTGCGTGCTTGTTCTCCTCTTAAACCTGGTGCGTGACCATCAATGGGCTTGTTATATTTTTTTGCCAATGCTATTTTTTGCATCACCTCTTCATCATCAAACAGCACTCCTGGATAATTCATCATTTCTGATAAATAAAAAATATCCTCCATCTGAAGTAATAGTTCAACACCGTATGAATCAATAACTGCTCCTGCCGTTTCAAAGTTGGTTGCAGGTACACAGGATGGTGCTCCAAAATGAAATTTTAATTTGGCATTTTTCGCATTGTCTATCATGTATTGAACACCACTTATTCCTAAAACATTAGCGATTTCATGAGGGTCGCTAATTGTTGCCACAGTGCCATGTTTCAATGCTACACGAGCAAATTCATAAGGCACAAGCATAGACGATTCAATATGGATATGAGCATCAATAAATCCCGGTAAAAAATATTCTTCAGAGTCCGTATCTTCTTCTCTGATTTCATTGATGGTTCCGTTACTTACTATGATTGTACCTTTAAAAATCCTACGATTATAAAGGTCGATAATATGGCCGCTGTAATTTTCTGTTGTTTTCATAATTTAAGCGAATGTAGGGAATGATCATTTAATACCGATAGATTTAAGGTCCAATAAATTACAATAAGTTGATTGGATTAATAGGATTTTAATTGTTTTTCGTTACATTTGTCATTATTCAACAATTTATCAATTACTATTAAATGAAAACAGGCAAAGTAAAATTCTTCAATGAAGCAAAAGGCTATGGCTTTATTATCGAAGACGAAACAAACAGAGAAATCTTTATTCACCACAGTGGATTAATCGACAAAGTTCGTGAGAACGATGTTGTGTCTTACGAAGTGATTGAAGGACGTAAAGGTTTGAACGCTGTATCAGTGAAA
>CAINEC010000191.1 GCA_903847585.1 uncultured Bacteroidota bacterium | reverse complement strand
TTCACCATAAAAGTAACACTCAAAGGTGCAAATCCTGTTTTAGCATTAGCGATTAAAATGGCCGGTGCCTGATTTTGATTTGAATTTACCGTTGAATTGTTAGTCGTGTTATTGGAAGTTGCATTATTTACAACAGCTGAAGAATTATTGGCAACTGCATTGGATGTTGCTGTTTGTTGAACTGGATTTACTACAGCCACATTCGAATTTGCAGTACTTATATTTAAATTATCCTGCGTAATTTTTTGAGTAGTTGTATTATTTTCTACCGATTTATTTTCTGTTGAAGGAGTATAACCATCAGGACTTACCGAAGGAGCAACATACGGAGTTGCAGGTTTTACTTCTGGTTGTGTTTGTGTATTCGCTGACGATAATTTTTCCTCTGATTTTTGAGTAGTCGCAGGACTTACACTTGTATTATTTTTATTAGCCCAAGGCTTTACCACTAAAAGCGTAACTGCGATACCGGTAGTAATTACCGCCGCTGCTATCCAGCCTAATTTAGCAGTGATCACTTTTGTTGCCGCAGCAGGTGCAGCAGGACTTGAAATGGATTGCTGAACATGATTCCAAACAGAAGACGGCGCCTCTGGCTCAAAGCCATCGAACGCATCTTTTAATTGGTCTTCAAAATTTTTCATGTTCCTTTTTTATTCGTTAACCGATGTTCCGGTAATAGTTGTTTTTTCTTCTATTCTTTTAATAAGTACCGCCTTTGCTCTTGCATATTGCGATTTACTGGTTCCTTCGGAGATGGATAACAGTTCTGCAATTTCTTTGTGCGTAAATCCCTCTATCGCATAAAGGTTAAAGACTGCTTTAAATCCGGTTGGCAAGGAGTTAATCACTTCTAATAGGTCTTTGATGTTTATCTTTTCCATCGTAAAACCATCTTCCGCACTTTCTTCTACTTCGTCGATGTTTACCCATTGCAGCTTTTGCTTTCGCAGATGCTCTAAACAAGTATTCACCACCACTCTTCTCACCCATCCTTCCAAGGAACCTCCCTGATTAAAAGAACTAATACGCTGAAATACAGTTATCATCCCCTCTTGCAAAAAATCTTCTGCTTCTTCCCTTCCCTTCGCGTATCGTAAACACACCCCAAACATTTTCCTCGAAAACTTATCGTATAATGCTTTCTGAGCTATCGCGTCTGACGACTTACATCCTGAAGCGATTTGCTCATCGGTCATTGTTATAGGCGGTTGTACAGACATAGATGCAATTTTAAATGGAATGGTTGCATGGGCCATTACATTTTTTGCTAAACACTAAAAATCAGGAAGTTAATTTTATTAATCTTTAAAAAACCAAGCTGCAAGTCCTAGCCAGATCAAGCCTTTAATCAAGAAAAAGAAGAAGCCAATCCACCCAATTTGTTTTAATCGGGTTTTCCAGGGCTGCTTTTTTACAACTTCGGATGCTTGTGCTTCTTGGTTCATGCGACAAAGATAAAAGGGTAAATGAATAACACCAAATGAGCTGAATGGTTTTCCTACATAAATGATTTTTATTGTTGGATTATGATACTCGGATTGCAATCGACAAAATGAAATCAAAAGGATTGTTATTACTTAATGAAGGATATTAGATTATTCTATCTTAAACTCCTACCTTTGCAGCCCCATGGAAAACATTCGTAATTTCTGCATCATTGCCCATATCGACCACGGTAAGTCGACCCTGGCTGACCGCTTATTAGAATACACTCAAACCGTTTCGAAGAAAGATTTGCAAGCGCAAGTGCTTGACGATATGGACCTTGAGCGCGAGCGTGGGATCACGATTAAGAGTCACGCCATTCAAATGAACTATGAATTGGATGGAAAAAAATATGTTTTAAACTTAATTGATACTCCTGGTCACGTAGATTTTTCTTACGAAGTTTCGCGTTCTATCGCAGCTTGCGAAGGCGCTTTGTTGATTGTAGATGCCGCTCAGGGAATTCAAGCACAAACAATTTCGAACTTATACCTTGCCTTAGAAAACGACTTGACCATAATTCCGGTCATGAATAAAATCGATTTGCCAAGTGCAGAGCCTGAAGTTGTTAAAGATCAGATTGTCGATTTATTAGGTTGCGACCGTGACGAAATCATCCCTGCATCTGGTAAAACAGGAATGGGCGTTCTTGATATTTTAAGAGCTATCATCGAGCGTGTTCCTGCTCCTAAAGGAAATCCGAATGCACCTCTTAAAGCCTTAATCTTCGATTCAGTTTTCAATAGTTTCCGCGGAATTATTGCTTACTATAAAGTTATCGACGGAGAGATTCGTAAAAACGATCACGTAAAATTCGTAGCTACGAAGAGCGATTATAAAGCAGATGAAATCGGTATTTTAAAGTTAGATAAATCACCTCGCGATGTTGTAAAAACAGGTGATGTAGGTTATATCATATCAGGAATTAAAGAAGCGAAAGAAGTAAAAGTTGGAGATACTATCACAACTGTTAGCAATCCTTGTATAGATGCGGTTGCAGGTTTTGAAGATGTGAAGCCGATGGTCTTCGCAGGTATTTACCCTGTTGATACGGAAGATTACGAGGAGTTAAGAGCAAGTATTGAGAAGCTTCAATTAAATGATGCGTCTTTAGTTTTCGAACCAGAATCATCTGCTGCATTAGGTTTCGGATTCCGTTGCGGATTCTTAGGTATGTTGCACATGGAAATTATCCAGGAGCGTTTAGAGCGTGAGTTCAACATGACGGTAATCACGACGGTTCCCAACGTATCATATCATGCTTATCTTTCTAACGGTACTGATTACGTAGTAAACAATCCTAGCGACTTCCCAGATCCAAGCAGAATGGATCGTATTGAAGAACCTTATATCAAAGCAACCATCATCACGAAGTCGGAGTTCATCGGACCAATTATGTCGCTTTGTATTAATAAACGTGGTATTATCAAAAATCAGAGTTACTTAACTACCGATCGTGTGGAGTTGATTTTTGAAATGCCAATGGCAGAAATTGTATTTGACTTTTACGATAAATTAAAATCCATTTCTAAAGGATATGCATCATTCGATTATCATCA
>CAINEC010000190.1 GCA_903847585.1 uncultured Bacteroidota bacterium | reverse complement strand
TGTCGTAGGTGGTCTCGATCTGCTGCAAGACTGGGTCACGATTTGTTATTTTTAAGGCGGGTGATTTTTTCTTTTGAGTAAAAAAAGCCCTCTGCCCATTGCCCCGATTCAGGGCAGGACCGACAAGACCATCACTCGAATACCTCACGATCAAATTCATTTTCTCATTCGAGCCCAAATACTATCGCCTAAAAATAGAAAGTCCCTTTTTGGCACCCCGGCCAGGCACCAGCCCGAGACCGCGAATAGTTGATTAAATCCCAATCTCCTTTGGCAGCGGACCTATCCGGGCAGAAACCTGAAAAAAGGTGGTTGACACTGTGCGGCATCATAGTCGGACGCCACCTTTCATTCAGGTCAAGGTATGCATGGCATTTAGAAAACATCAATCTTCACCGGGTTGTTTTGGGATTGGTTTCATGCCAAATTTGGCACAGCTCTTTTCCAGATTCCGTATTTGTGTCCAACATTTTTCTTTCTGATATAATTTTCGGAGTTCCAAAGCGTGATTTAACGCATAATTTTTGCCAGCTCTTCTTTTTTGACTAAACATCATAGACATTGCAGCTTCGCGCCAAGCTATACTTAATTCAAGATTTCCGTTTTCTAAATAGGATTCTGCAGCAATAGTAATTAAGGACAGTTTGGTGCCAAGATCGAAGCCGACCTCAGGATCTAGCCAGATTTCCGGCATATTTCTAAATTTTTCAATTGCCAATTTGTAATTTTTTTCCTTGAAAATAACAGTTATTTCAAGATAGTTAGGCTTAATTACAGCCAAAGGACTTTCACCATATTTTACTTTTTTATTATGTATTAATTTGGTAATTTCATTTCTGCAACTTTTAAAATTTGATTCAATCAGATAAAGCCAAAACTTGCTTTCAGCAAGCAGCTCATTAAAATATATATTTTCCATTTTGTATTTATTTGCTATTTCCGAAAAAAATGGAATTAAATAAACATTAAACAACTCCTTTTTGAGAGTATCGCTTATCCTAATAGTTGGTGTTTCTATGGCAGAAAACAGGAATAAATGCCAATATAAAGGCAGCAAACTGAATAATTCAGAACAGTCTTCATTAACAATACGGCAAGAATCTGCGCATTTTCTTATTATTGTTTCAATTTCACAATCATCCGCTGATTCCATTAACTCAAAAATTTGAAGAATTGTTTGAGCCTTGGAGTCAATAATTTTTAATGATTTTTGGTGATGGCGGAAGACTATATCAATATTTTTTTGGTCATTATTAGCTAAGGTTATTATTTGTATCTCACTTTTCTTATGTTGTTCATTTTTTAGTTTTCTAGTTTGATCTAAAACCGATTTTATATTAATTTTCTCAATATCTTTCAATTCACCAAAGTAATTGTCTAAAAAAAGGTAAATAGATGAGAAATTTTCCCCTGAAATTTCTTGGAGAAAACTATTTTGTGGCAAGAGAAATACAATTAAAAAAATCATGGGTGTAGTCCAAATAAGAATATCAAAATGGGCGTCTATTTTTTATTTTAGGTTTATCTAAGGGGATCTTTAAAAATAAATCAT
>CAINEC010000189.1 GCA_903847585.1 uncultured Bacteroidota bacterium | reverse complement strand
GTTACTTCACCTAAGTTCATAAAGTCAACATCCATTTCTGCTAACAACGCAACAAATACATCTAACTTTTCTTCATTAACGCTTACAACAATTCTGCTCTGTGATTCACCAAATAAGAAGGCATCTTTACGAAGGTCTTCATCGCATTCAATCTTAAATCCTAAGTTCTTAGGCATTGCTGATTCTAATAACGTGATGAATAAACCACCATCAGAAACATCATGCGCACTTTCAATTAGGTTTTCTTCAATCAACGACTTAACCACATTCTGTACTGCTAATTCTTCATCTAAATCGATGAATGGTGCAGGAGAATTTTTTACGTTGCAATAAGAATATAAATACTCCGATGAGTTGATATCATTGCGTGATGTTCCAATTAAGAAAATAGCATCACCCGCATTTTTGAAATCTAAACTCATGCGCTTACGTTTATCAGGAATAATTCCAACCATCCCAATTGTTGGAGTAGGGAATACAGGCACTTCACCTTGCTCTGATTTCGATTGATTATAGAAACTTACATTCCCTCCAGTAACTGGTGTTTCAAATCTTCTGCATGCTGCACTCATTCCTTTAATTGCATGCACAAATTGCCAATATACTTCAGGATTGTAAGGATTACCAAAGTTCAAACAGTTTGTTACTGCTGATGGTTGTCCTCCTGCACAAACAATATTTCTCGCAGCTTCAGCCACAGCAATCTTACATCCTTCTTCTGCATGCGCATACACGTAACGTGAGTTGCAATCTACTGTTAATGCTAAGGCTTTATTTGTATTACGAACATCAACAATAGCTGCATCAGATGGCGAGTTAGTTGTCATGTTAATGGTTCCAACCATTGAGTCGTATTGCGTAGTTACCCAACGCTTAGAAGCAATATTCGGGTGACTCACTAAATGATTAATGATTGGCTGAATATCCGAAGGCTCATTAACTGAATCAATGGTAAATGCATTGTTCTTTGATAAATATGCTGGCTCTTTATATTCACGCTCATAAATTGGAGCTCCACCGCCTAGTACTAACGCTTCCGCAGGTACGTCAGCCAATAATTCTCCTTTCATCATGAATTTTAATCGGTCGCCTTCCGTTACTTCTCCAATCTGAGTACAGTTCAAATCCCACTTCTTGAAAATAGTTTCTACTTCTTCTTCTCTTCCTTTTTGAACTACTACTAACATTCGCTCTTGACTTTCACTTAATAGAATTTCCCATCCTTTCATATTACTTTGTCGAGTAGGACATTTTTCTAAGTGAATAATCATTCCGTGCTTTCCTTTCGCCGACATTTCCGAAGTAGAACAGATAATACCTGCTGCTCCCATGTCTTGCATTCCAACTACAGCACCTGTCTTGATGATTTCTAATGAAGCTTCTAATAATAATTTTTCCATGAATGGATCACCTACTTGAACTGATGGTAAATCCTCATGAGAATCTTCGTGCAAATCGCCCGACGCAAACGTAGCTCCGTGAATTCCATCTTTGCCCGTAGATGAACCTACGATATAAACAGGATTTCCTGCGCCATAAGAAATTGCAGAAACCGTTTCTCCTTCTTTTACAAGTCCAACCGACATGGCATTTACTAAAATGTTTACGTTGAAGGAATCATCAAAAAATACTTCACCACCAACAGTCGGAATTCCAAACGCATTACCATAATTACCAATTCCTTTCACAACTCCTTTCATTAACCATTTTGTACGAGCTAAATTCGGATTGCCAAAGCGTAATGAGTTTAATTGAGCTATCGGACGAGCGCCCATCGTGAAAATATCGCGGTTAATTCCACCAACACCTGTTGCGGCTCCCTGATAAGGTTCAATTGCCGAAGGGTGATTGTGAGATTCAATCTTAAACGCACATGCTAATCCATCTCCAATGGCTACTAATCCCGCATTTTCTTCTCCTGCTTTTGCCAACATATGCGGACCATCTTTCGGAAGTGTTTTAAGCCAAACGATAGAGTTTTTATAAGAGCAATGCTCCGACCACATCACTGAGAAAATACTTAACTCAGTAAAGTTCGGCGTACGTCCTAAAATACTCTTAATTTTCTCAAATTCTTCTGGTAATAAACCAAGATTTTGAGCTGTTTTTACACTTACTTGATCTTCTGAGGTAGCTGACATATGCTAATTTTTTAAGTTGAATAATTATGTCGCAAAAGTAGCAAAGTCATCTTTCTTTTTGAAGATTATTGAATCGTTTTGAGTATGATTTATCAAAAAAATAATATCAGATTGTTCACAACTATATTCGTAAATATCCAATAAAATTCATAGATAATTCTTATAACCTGCTTCCTTTTTTTATTTTTGACGGATGCTCGAATTTGTATTGTCGTTCGCAGTCATTGCATTTTGCATCTTCTTGATAGATAGGTTGCCTGTTTTTAAGCATCCTGTTTTAAAAGTCGGGACCTTCAAATTGATGTTCCTGATTAAGTTGGTTGCAGGATTTTTTCTTTACTTGATCTATACACGTTACTATACTGATCGGGCTACAGCTGATATCTTCCGATATTTTGATGATGCGAATATTATGTACCAGTCACTCTTCACACATCCCTATGATTTTTTAAGGATGTTTACTGGTTACGATTCAGCTAGTCCAGATTTGCAGCACTATTACGATGCAATGCGTAATTGGTATAATACCGACATGATTTTTAATGATACACGAACTATGATTCGATTTAGCGCAGTACTAAAATTGTTTTCATTGGGAACGTATTATCCTCATGCTGTTATCATGTGTTTTCTTTCTTTATGTGGATTAACTGCTATTTATCGTTTTTTTACTTCGTTTGTAAGTGGTAAAGAAAATCTTTTATTGATCGCAGTGTTTTTAATGCCATCTACTTTGATCTGGACAAGCGGATTAATCAAAGAAGCCTTCTTGATGTTTTCACTCGGGATGTTGCTAAATACATTATACCACCTAGTCGAAAAGAAAGAACGTATTAGCCGCAATTATATTCAGTTGTTCGTATTTTTATTCTGTTTGTTTTTGATAAAACCCTATATCATTTTTCTGTTGATTCCATGTGTTGCGGGTTGGATGCTTTTAAAACATAATTCACACTCACAATTATTGAAGTTGATTGCCGTTTATTTTATTTACGGATGCATTGTGCTTTTTGCTTCTGAATTTTTATTTGGTAAGAGAATACCTCAATTATTAACTAGTAAGCAAGCTGAATTTTTTCATGTTGCCAATCGTGATCATGCGAATAGTTTAATAGATATTCCAGTTTTAACAAATTCATATACTTCGTTAATTATAAATTCGCCTAATGCTATCAAGAATGTTGTTTTTCGACCAACGATACTTGAAGTGAAAAATCCGCTGATGCTTCTAGCAGCAATAGAAAATTTAATTATCACTATTGCCCTTTTGCTTAGTTTGTATTTTGTTTTCAAATCGAAATTTCAAATTGGCACTTATTGGATTCTTTTAGCTTTCTTTTTCTGTATGACGATTTTTATCCTCACAGGATTAGTAACTCCGATATTAGGTGCTATTGTTCGATATAAAGTTCCTGCATTACCGTTTTTTCTATTTGTCATGATTAATTATTTACCAGAATTAAGTTTTGGTAAATATTTCAATAACTTAATAAGAAAGAACTAATGGGAATATTGCTCGCCTTATTTTATGCGTTGATAATTGCTTATTGCATTTATCGTTTCGATTTCCTAAAGCCAAAAAATATGCATTGGGAAATTCCAGCAGTTTATTTTTTGGCAAAGTGTATTGTAGGAGTTGGACTAGGGATTTTTTATTTGAAGTATTACGGAGCAGGTGATACTTACGGTTACTTTAGTGATTCAGGACATTTATTCTCTGTATTATTCAACGAGCCAAAGCAGTTTTTTAAAATCATGCTCGGTTATCATTTAGAAAGCCCTGATACGGCACGCAATGTTGCTTCATTGCATATGTGGGTGGATAGTGGTTTCGATGAGTATTACAACGACGCAAAAACATTAGTTAAGTTAAATACGTTGTTTCGTTTTCTTTCTTTCGGATATTATGAAGTGCATGTAGTGTTTATGGCATTTCTGGCTTACTTCGGATTGATATTGCTTTATCGTATTTTTCTTGATGAACTTGTTCCAAATAATAAATGGAGTTGGATAATTGCTTTATTAGTATTTACAATTCCGTCTCATTTTATTTGGAGCTCAGGATTAATGAAAGAACCATTAATCTTATTCGTATTTGCCTTGCTGATGTATATTACCTATTTGTCTACGGAGCAAATGCGAGTGAGGTATATCATTTACTTCGTTTCTATTGTCGCATTATTTTGCTTTGTAAAAATTTACTTACTCCTAATAATGCTCCCAGGTATTTTAGGTATTTATCTTTTCCGATTTAAGAAACCGCTTAAGCAAATTATATTCATTGTTTTGTTTTATGCAATAACAGCCTCGATTGTTTTATTCTTAGGAAGCTATTATCCTTCGTTCGATTTGCCAGCATTGATGTTTGGTAAGCAATTAAATACTTATCGTTTTGCTGTTTTTATGAATGCAGGCAGCTTAGTGCAACCAATTTCTTTTGCACCTAATGTGAGTAGTTTCTTAAAACATTTTCCGGAAGCTTCATGGTATGCATTTTTTCATCCCACTTTATCGGAATTAAAAGAATGGTGGTTCTTTCCTTTTTCAGTTGAATCGTGGATTATCATTTTCTTTTTTATATTGAACATTGTTTTAGATAAAGGCAAAAGTTATTTTACTTCATCGTTTTGTGTTTTATCATTATTCATTGCAGTTATGTTGCTTGCATTAGTAGGTTTCACAAATCCTGTTTTAGGAAATATTGTTCGCTACCGAATGATTGCAATGCTCATTTTAATACTTTCTTCTGGTTCAACGTTAATTAAGTTGCTTAATCAGAAATATTCATCTCAACCAAAAGAAAAAAATGATTTATGAGTTTATTCAGAAAGAAAAATATTCATCAGATTTTAAAAACTGTTGAAGCGAATGAAAATGGATCTTCACTTAAGAAGCATTTGCGTGTTCGTGATTTAACAGCTTTCGGAATAGCTGCTATCATCGGTGCTGGAATTTTTAGTACTATCGGACAAGCTTCGGCAGCTGGTGGACCAGGAGTGATTTTCCTATTTGTGTTTACTGCAATAGCTTGTGGCTTTGCAGCTTTCTGCTATGCCGAGTTTGCTAGTATGGTTCCCGTGAGTGGATCTGCTTATACGTATTCTTATGTGGCCTTCGGAGAATTGTTTGCCTGGATAATTGGATGGGCTCTCATTATGGAATATGCTATTGGGAATATTGTGGTAGCAATTTCATGGTCTGGTTATTTTGCTTCATTACTCGATCATATTCATCTTCCATTTCTAGGATTGCAAAATGGCATTCATCTTCCTGAATGGTCGGGTATCGATTATTTCTCTGCTCAACGCGCTTATGAAGCAGCTATTGCAAATCCTGCTGATGCATCGTTATTTCAAAGCGAAGGATATCTTGCATGGATAGGCGCACCTGTTATAGCAGGCATTAAGTTTATTTTAGATATTCCTGCTTTAGTAATCAATGTTCTAATCACCTGGCTGGTTTATCGTGGTATTAAAGAAACGCGTAACGCATCAAATATAATGGTCGTAATTAAGTTGGCGGTTGTTGCTCTGGTAATTGGCTGCGGATTTTTTTATGTCAATACTGCTAATTGGTCGCCGTTTATGCCCGAGGGTGTAGCGGGAATTTTAGCTGGTGTTTCTGCTGTTTTCTTTGCCTACATTGGATTTGATGCAATTTCAACAACTGCAGAAGAATGCCATGATCCGCAACGAGATCTTCCTCGAGGAATGATGTATTCGATTATAATCTGTACGGTGTTGTACGTCCTCATTGCATTGGTATTAACAGGAATGGTAAACTATAAAAATTTAGCTGTTGATGATCCGCTCGCATTTGCTTTCAGTGAAGCAGGATTAAATTGGATTAGCGGAATCATTGCAATCAGTGCAGTTGTAGCAATGGCAAGCGTGCTTCTTGTATTTCAAATGGGTCAGCCGCGTATATGGATGAGCATGAGTCGCGATGGTTTATTACCAAAACGTTTTGCATCTATTCATCCTAAATTTGGTACTCCAGGATTTTCTACAATTATTACGGGTGTATTAGTTGGTGTTCCTATTTTATTTATCGATTTGAATACGGTAGTTGATTTATGTTCTATCGGAACGCTCTTCGCATTTATTCTAGTTTGTGGTGGTGTTCTGATGCTTCAAAATAACAAAGATTTGCCTCGTAAATTTAAAGTGCCATATATCAACGGAAAATTAATTGTTCCTACATTATTTATTGTTCTTACTGCTTATCTTTTCAAATATCAAGCAGGTTGGTTTAATGAAAATGTTAACCCATTAGTAAATACAGACGCAATTCCAATGTTTATTTTCTTTCTGGTATTTTTAGTAATGGCTATCGCATCAATCCTAAAAAATCTTTCATTGATACCTGTTTTAGGAATGTTGACTTGTCTTTATTTGATGGCACAAATACATATCAAAAACTGGATCGGCTTTACAATTTGGTTAGTTATCGGATTGGTCATTTATTTTTCTTATAGCTATCGTCACAGCAAATTAAATGAAACTACTTTTACAAAATAATTTTTAAGAATATGTCAATCGCATTAATTACTGGAGCAACTTCAGGTTTTGGAAAAGCAACTGCAATACGTTTTGCAGAGCATGGATACAATGTAATAATTACAGGTAGGAGAGAGGAGCGCTTGAATGAACTCGAAGATTATATCAAGGAAAATTTTGAAGTCGATGTGCTTACGCTTTGTTTCGATGTGCGTAATCGTGAAGAAACCATCAACGAGCTTAATGCAATCCCACATGAATGGAAAGATGTTACGGTGCTTGTCAATAACGCAGGACTAGCTGCAGGGCTTTCAACTATTCAAGATGGAGATATTGATGATTGGGAAACAATGATTGATACAAATCTAAAAGGTTTGCTTTACGTAACCCGTACTGTTTCTCCTTGGATGATTAAAAACAACAAAGGACATATCATTAACATCGGATCAATAGCAGGTAAGGAAGTTTATCCGAAAGGAAATGTGTATTGCGCAACAAAGTTCGCAGTGGATGCATTGAGTCAGGCGATGCGCATTGATATGTTGCCTCACGGAATTCGTGTGACAGCAATTCATCCTGGTGCAGCAGAAACAGAATTTTCATTGGTTCGTTATCATGGTGATGCCGAAAAAGCAAAAAGTGTGTACGCAGGTTACGAACCTTTAATAGCTGATGATATTGCCGACATCGCGTACTTCGCAGCTAGTCGTCCTGCTCATGTTGTGTTAAATGAAATTGTAGTTACGCCTACAGCGCAGGCGGCTCCTCCTTACTGGCACAAAAACATATAAACTATTTCTTTGTTGGTCCTGGTAAACGACTAATCAATTGCAGCGCTTGTTTCGGTTCCATTCCTTGTTTTGTTGCAAGGTCTATGGCATGGTATAAAACAGTTCTTGCTTCGTCGTATTTTTCATTTCGATAATACAAGCAAGCAAGTGTGTAATTGTTTTTATAAGTGTCCATCAATGTTACCGCTGTCTTCGACCATCCTTCTGCCTTGCGAAGTAAATCTTTATCATAGGCTTTCTCAAAAACATTGTAAGCAATATCATTTAATCGGCGATAATCATTCTTTGCATATTGATCTACAAACAGAACAGCGTTTCTAAAGTAAGCTTCCCATTCGCCTTTCATTTTCATTTTATTTAAATCAGCAAAGGCAATAATTTTCTCTGCCAAATCGAGTTTGCTCGCTCTTAATTTTTCTTGAATGGAAACATAACCATTACTATCTAATAGCTGAACTTTATTCATCAATGCATTGATGTAAAGTCCCATGATTTTATTATCGATAGAATCGCTGGTATATTTAGCAGAATAATTCGCTCTGTGGTCTAATACAAGCTTCATACACGGTTGCTCAATATCCTTGAATAATTCATACATGATCTTCCAGCTATACGTCGCCGTCAGTTTGTCTTCGGAAATTAAAGTTAGATAGTTGTTGATCAGCGATTGATTATCCATTCCAGCTCGATCGACCATTTTAAAGTACTCGTAGGTTTGCTGTGGAGATAATTTTCCATCTCGGTATTTGTAAACAAATGTTCGAAGTTGTTTAGTGCTATCCAACGCATCACTTCCAATTTGCAAAAAGTCCTGCGCATCTTTTTTTCCTGTTATTCGATGAAGCATTTCACCTTGTCCGTTCATGAATAATAATACAGGAAAGCTCTTCGCACGAATAGTTTTTTGATTTAGATTTTTTCCTTCTTTCTCTAAATCCATTTTAATGCAAATGAAATTCTGATTATAAAAATCACCTACTGCTTCAGTTGGTAAAACGCTATCTTTCATGTATTCGCAAAAGTGACACCACGTAGCAAAACCAAATAAGAACACAGGCTTCTTTTCAGCAGCACTTTTTTGTAATGCTTGCTCGTAAGTAATATCCTGAAACTTCAATCCTTTATCTTGCGCAAACGCATTATTAAATAGTAAGATCAAAAATAAAAACGCGATACTATTCTTCATTTTTTTCTAATTAATGTGTTGGTACTTCTGATGTGTTATTCGTAGGAACTAAGCAATAGGGTAGATACCATTTTTTTTCTTCTAATCTGTTTTTATTGTCAACCACATTCCCTTCACAATCTAAAAATTCATTTTTACTATTTCTGAAGAGCATAAAAAACTCTCCTGCTAAAATTCCATTTAAAACTAACTCTTTTAATTCATCGTCTGATTTGTCTTTGTATCCTATGCCATAGGCAATACCTAAATCATTATTTAATAAATCCATTTGACAAGATATCGAATCTTGAAGCGCATTGTCTTCTTTTTCGCTCTTGTAAAAATGTTCTTTATTGCTTTCTTCATGCATTTGTCCAACTCTTCTCGCTTTCTTATCACCAATATGTTTTGCAGTTAAAGCCATCCATAAAGCATGACGATAAGCATCGGCTTGTCCTCCGTGAATTAAACTATCAATTTTATTGTCAGCAATCTTCTGACGAACATCTGTTCTTACTTCTGGAATAATCTTTTTTACTTTTTTTGCAGCTCGTGGATGAAACATTGCCCAACGTTTTTCTTTACCCGACAAATCACCATAGTGCACATTATTACTTTGTGCGGCTACACGTAAACAAAATACAGTAACAAATAGTAGTAGGATTACAATTCTCATTTAGCAGCGTAGAAAGAAAGTGCTTTCCCTAAGGCAAACGATAAAAATTGTAATTGCTCTTGTTTATTATCTATTTCGCCTGTTAAACTTACTCTGAAACGATCCCAAAGTAATTCATCAGCATCTGGCGAAGGAATACAATAGTACTCTGGTGCTCCTCTTAATCTCGAATAAGCAATAATCATTGCACATGGTTTTAATTCTGTCGGACGATATAATCCCTTTAAAACCATTTTGCGCTCTCCGTATTCATATTCTTTCAAGTCGACAATTCGATAGCCAGGCTTCATTGGTAAACCCATCTGTAAATACATTTTGTATCCAGTAGTGGCCATGTTGAATTCTTCTTCAGTTGTTGGACTAGTACTCTGACTTATTCCTTGAAAAGACAGGATGATGAGTGCGAATAGAAATAATAACTTTTTCATTGGATTTTATTTGTTACAAATTTAATAATTCAGTTTTAGTATTAACGCATTTTATTCAAACAAGGTATGTAGTTTTTGATAAGCGTCGTTTGTTTCCTTTTTTAATTCATTGATGATTTCTTCGCAGGATGCAGTTTTGTCAATTAATGCACTGCTTTGTCCCGCACTCCAAATGGAATTGTAATTACCCGGTTGTATTGCTTTCTCTAACTTTTTCATTCCTCTAAGTTGCGTAATCATCTTGAACCATTTCTTCGTCGTCGGATTTTTATTCATCCAACGTTCAATGAAATTTTGTTTTAATCCAATGCGCTTTACATAGTCTGTATTAATGACTGAACAAGGTGTGCCTGATAAACGCTCCGTCATAACGATATCGTCTATATCAGCATCGATAATTGCTTGTTTGTATTCATTACTCACCGTAGCTTCATCACAAGTGATAAAATGAGTTCCAATACTAACACCCGCAGCACCTAAGCTTAATGCAGCTACTATACCTTGACCATCAGCAATTCCTCCCGCCATCACGACCGGAATATTCGGAAATTCTTTTCGCAAAACAGGAATTAAAACCGTAGCAGGATGTGGACCTGCATGTCCTCCTGCGCCCGAACAAACTGCAATAAATCCATCTGCTCCTAACGATGCGCATTTACGTGCATGCTCCATATTGGTAACATCACAATACACTTTTCCTCCATAACGATGTGCTCCTTCAATCACCTCCTTCGGATTTCCTAAGCTCGTAATGAAAAAAGGGACTTCCTCTTCCAAGCAAATAGTAAGATGTTTTTTGTATAGTATGTTTGTTTGCTGTACGATTAAATTTACGCCATAATTGCCTAAGCCGTTTGTCTCAGATTTGTAATTTTTTAATTTGGTAAGTAGTGCTTTTAACTCACCTTCTTTACGATAGTTCAAACTCGGAAAAACACCCATTATTCCATTGTGAATAGCTGCTTTTATCATGGCCTCATTCGAGACTAAAAACATGGGAGCCATGATGATTGGGAAGTCAATTCCTGTCTGCTCACAAAGTGTTGTATTCAATTTCTTTATCACGTGTATTGGCTTATTGGTGTTTGTCTGCTATATTTGACATAAAGCTAAAAAAAATACCGATGGAAGTAACTCGTTTGTTTGATTTAATTGATCGTTATGAGGCGCGCTATGCGTTTAAAGACGATGCTTTGGTGAATAAAATTAACGGCGAATGGGTAAAGCATTCTGCTACCGATTTTATCAATAGTGTGCGTAATGTTAGCTACGGATTACTTAATATCGGAATGCAAAAAGGCGATACGTTCGCCACGCTTAGCAATAACCGTCCTGAATGGAATTTTGTTGATTTAGGCGCTATGTGTATCGGAGGAATTCATGTTCCAGTGTATACCAATCTTTCTGCTACCGATTTGCAATTTATCATCAAAGATGCAGGTATTAAATTCATCTTCGTTTCTAATCAGGAAATGTATGATAAGGTGCAAGAAGCCATTAAAGATCTTAATCAAGTGCAAGCGGTATTTTCGTTTGATGAGTTAAGTGGTGTTCGAAACTGGAAAGAAATTGTGGAAGGCGGAAAAAATAATCCAAATTCGGAAAAGGTAAATGAAATCAAAGCAACGATTCATGCGAATGATTTAGCAACATTGCTTTATACAAGTGGAACTACCGGTGTTCCTAAAGGCGTAATGCTTTCTCATAATAATATCGTAAGTCAGTTAATCGCAGCGCAATTTCTAGCGCCTGTAAATGAACATAGTCGCGCACTAAGTTTTTTGCCTCTTAATCACGTTTACGAACGTGTACTAACGTACTTGTATTTTTATTTAGGAGTTTCTGTTTGGTATGCTGAAAGTATTGAAAAGGTAGCCGATAATTTAAAGGAAGTGCAACCAGAAATTTTTGGTTGTGTTCCTCGCTTGTTTGAAAAGGTGTATGATAAAATTGTAGCGAAAGGAAATGATTTAACTGGAATAAAACGCAAATTATTTTATTGGGCGCTTGAACTCGGATTGAAATATGAAACCAATGGTAAAAATGGTTGGTGGTATGAGTTTCAACTAGGCATTGCTAGAAAATTAATTTTCAGTAAGTGGCAGGAAGCGTTAGGAGGTAAAGTAAAAGCGGCTATTTCTGGCGGTGCTGCTTTACAACCGCGATTAGCACGTGTGTTCTGGGCTGCGCAAATTCCGATTTTAGAAGGCTACGGATTAACAGAGACAAGTCCTGTGGTAGCAGTGAATACGCTAGATCCTGGTGGACTAAAATTCGGAACGGTTGGAAAGTTATTAGATAAGGTAACGGTACGCATAGCCGAAGATGGAGAAATCTTGTGTAAAGGTCCTAATTTGATGTTGGGTTATTACAATCGCCCGGATTTAACAGCGGAGGTGATTGATTCAGATGGATGGTTTCATACCGGTGATATTGGGATGTTTGAGGAGAATGTTTATTTAAAAATCACTGATCGTAAAAAAGAAATTTTTAAAACATCAGGAGGGAAATATATCGTCCCGCAGGCGACAGAAAACAAGTTGAAAGAATCGCGTTTTATTGAGCAAGTGATGGTAATTGGGGAAGCACAAAAATTTGCTTCTGCTTTCATCGTTCCTGCTTTTGCATTCATCAATGAATGGGCAACACGAAAAGGAATTACATTACCAGCAAGTCGTGAAGAGATTTGTAAAAACGAGTTGGTTATTCAGCGAATGCAAAAAGAAATTGATGCTGTAAATGCTACACTTGGAAACTTTGAGGCAATTAAAAAGTTTGCTCTTTTATCTCGTGAATGGACAGTAGAAGGAGGGGAACTATCTCCAAAGTTAAGTTTGAAACGTCGAGTGATTCTAAGTGAAAATCAGAATGCGTTTAATCAAATTTACAGCGAATAATTTATTTACTGTTTTGCATAGCACGATAGCGAGCTGCTTCCGCTGTATTGCCTTGTGCTTGATAAGTGTCTGCTAATACACCGATGCTTTTTCGTGCATTCGGATTTAAGGCTATTGCTTTATTTGCGAATTCAATGGCTTGCGAATAGTTTTTATTGAGATAACTAATGGCCGCAATATTCTCTAATATCATCATATTACTGGGTTCAATGCTGTATCCCATTTTTAAGTAATACAAGCAAGAGTCCAGTTGATTATTTCCTGCATGCAATGAAGCGATGTTGTTGATGGCCATTATATTTTCAGGTCCATATTCAATGCTCTTTCTGTATTCTTCAATTGCTAAATTTTTATTGTTGTTAAAAGCTTCTTGAAGTCCTTTATTGTAAAACAGATTAGAGATATTTTGCTTCAACGATTTTTCATTCGGTGAAATCTTATAAGCCATCTGATAATAGTAAAAGGCAGAATCATATTGTTTTTGTCCTTCATAAATCACAGCAAGATTATTCATTGCATTGGTATAAATATTATTCATCTGAATAGCCTTGCGATAAGCTTCAATAGCTTTTGATGTATCTCCATTTAGTGAATAACAAAGACCGGTATTATAAAGCGTTTGAAAATTGCCAGGTAAAATAGTCAAACTACGTTCGAAATGTTCAATCGCTTTTTGTAGGTAATCTCTGCGTTGATTTAAATCGGAGCTTTTATTCGATAAGCTTAAATACTCCGAGGCTAAACTGTAATGCGTGCGTGCGCTATTTGGTGATGCTTTGACACTGCTATCAAACAAAGTAAAATTGTTTTTCCAATCATTGGATCTTGCGATGGTCATTCCTGAAAACAGAATGGTTATTCCTGCAATTATTTTTACTACGTTGGATGATTTTATGCTTAAGTTCTTTACATCACTTTTGTTTAAAAAATAGGCGAGCGCATACGTCAGTAAAACTGCAAATGTGAGTGAGGGTACAAATAAAAAACGTTCTCCCATGGTACAGCCAGTAGTAAATAATAAATTACTTGTTGGAAGGATACTTATCAAGAAGAATAAAATGAAGAAGGAGATAATTGGGTTTTTCTTCCACTGATAAATACTAAATACACTTAGAAAAAGATAAATCAAGCCAGATGCCCACGGTAATACACTCGACCAATTAGTAACAGGAATCTGATTAAAGGAATAGTCCCATACTAACGGCCATGGCATAACTAATAACTTAACATAGTAAAATAGGATAGCCACTTTGGTTGCAGTTAATTCTCCAATACTTTGCGTTGCATTCAAGATATTAGTTAACTCAGGTACGTCGCGCACAATTACGCCATCGACAGAAGTAATATGTCGCGCACCTAAATAGAATATAGCCGAAAGCAATAATGGTAATGTTAAAATCAGATTATTCTTAATCGATTTATCCAAAACCATAAAATTCCACAAAGGAATGAGTGCCAAGAATACAATTCCACTTTCTTTCGACAAGCAACTTAATATAAAAAACAAACTTCCAAGGATTAGTTTTTTATAGTTAATGATATTCTCTGTATTAAAATCGATTAACGTTTTCCAGGCTAAAAATCCGAATAAAGCTGCTAGTAATTCATCTCTTCCTTTAACGCTGGAAACAACTTCGGTATGGATAGGGTGTGTTGCATAAAGCAATACAATGCAAGCAATAAAAATGCTCGAATAGCTTTTAAATAATTTCAATAATAGACTTAACAATACTTGTAACAACACAATGTAAATTACAATATTGAAAAAATGTCGCACTGCAGGGTTGTTGTCAAAAAAGGTTTGTTCAATTGCGAATGAACTCAATACAACAGGACGGTAGGGGAGTGTGCCAATTAAACTCTTCGTGCCGCTGGTAAAAATTGAGGGGATAGCTGAAATTCCATTTTGTACTTTTTCATTCTTCACTACAAATAAATCATCATCGAGCGTATAATCAAACCCAACACTAGCACCATACAACACAAACCCTAAAATAACGAGCGCAATGCGAATCCATTTAATAGTGGATGTATTATCACTAATATTGTTTTTATTTTTTGATGGTGGTGATTGCTTTTGCATTGGCTTAGATTATTCCCAAAAATAAAAATTTGAAGCATTAAAATGAAAAAAGGCAATCGACTTACATCGACTGCCTTCAATATATTGTTCTTTTATCCTTTACAAAACCACCACTCTTTTAGTTTGTGTATATCCATTTGCAGCTATTTTTATTAAATAGACACCAGCCTTTGCTTTCGCATTGTTTTCGTTTAAATCCCAAGTAAAGGAATGGCTACCTGCTGTTAATGTAGAGTTGTTTAGAATTTGCACTAAACGACCTGTCATATCAAATACACTGATGTTGGTTAAACTCTTATTGCTAAGATTTAAATTAACAGAAGTGTTTTCGGTTGCAGGGTTAGGGACAATTGTAAAGCTATTAAATGGATTCGTATAATCATTTAAACTGCTAAGGGCATTGTCCTTTATATTAGAACGTGAACTTGCATATCCTAAGCTACTAGTTCTTGCAGTTGGATTGCATTGTATCGACTTTCTTACTTCAATCGCATAATAAACATTTCCTGCAGGAGGATTTAAATCAGTATAAGAAAGTAAATTCGATTGAATACTATCGATGGTAAGTAAATTATTAGGTGTTGTACCTCTTAGTATATAATAAGTACCAAATACAAAACCTTCATATGCATCCCAAATTAAATTATAAGTGTTACCTACACCTTGATTAATGGATAAGTGAATGGACTTATGGATTGTACTTGGAGAAGACTCAAATCCGCAAGTATCTAAGATAGAAATCTTGTAGCGATCAGCTCGTTGTAATGGATTAGAACTAATATCAGTGAACGTACTAAATACATTTGCTGCTACACTACCAATTTTTGTATAAACATTACTTGAAGTAGATTCTTTATAAACATAAAAACTATCTACACCTGTAAGAACAGGCTTTTCCCAGATAACAACATTTTTATTTGTGACATCATCTACCGATACTAAACAAATATCAGCAGAAGATAGAAGGGAAAGGTTAACAAAGAAAGGCGATGACGTAGCTTCGCATCCGTTAGCACCCGTAACTGTTACTACATAGTTGCCAGAATTATTAGCAATAGTAGAAGTAGTAGTAGTACCATTATTCCATAAGTAGCTTGCATAACCAGCAGGGCACGACAATGATTGAGTTCCACCTAAGCAACCTGAACCTGCGCCACTTGCAGTGATAACAGGAGTAGCAGGAGCTTGTAAGAATGTAATAGAATTACCATTACTTAATGCAGTACAACCCGCTTGTGTCATTTGTACTTGATAAACCCCCGATTGAGTTGCAACAAAAGATGAACCAACAGCATTATTAATAGGAGCTCCATTTAATAACCACTGAAACTGCGTTCCAGGTGCAGTAGCAACAGATAACGTAATTGAATCGCCTTGACAATAAGGAGCCGTTCCCACTTGCTGAACAGTATAAGTGATACTACAATTACTATTAATGACAGCAAGGGAAGAGGTATCACTACATCCATTTGTATTCGACTGAACTAATTGAAGTAAATAAGGTCCATTAGAACCCCAGATAACGTTTACACTATTAGTTCCTTGTCCACTTTGAATAAAACCACCTTGTATTAACCAATTGAAAGAAACGCCAGGGGTTGAATTAACGCCATAAATATAATTCTGAAAAGGAACAATAGAAGGATTGCCAATAATCGATTGAACCGAAGGTAATCCATTTACAGAAATTGTAGTGCTACTAACATTTGTACAACCGTTATTATCGGTACCAATCACCTGATAAGTATTTGTACTGGTAGGATAGATGGTAGTATTATTAACCACACCATTATTCCATGAGTATGAAATAGCTCCCGTACCATTTAAAGTAACTGGACTACCACTACAAACCACTGTTCCTGCAGAATTACTGATACCTACATTTGGTAAACCATAAAAAGAAACAGCTTGCGAAGGAGAAATCCCATAACAACCTCCACTATCAATACGAACAGAATAATTACCTGCAGTTGTTGCTGCATAATTTGCAGCGGTAGCGCCAGCAATTACACTTCCGTTACGATACCATTGATACGTATATCCACTTCCGTTAGCGGCAAATAAATTGACTGGAGTTCCTTGGCAGAAGGTGTTTGAACCAGCTAAGTTCACAGCAGGATTTAAACAAAAAACCGTTAAGGTGGCAGCATTGGAATTTACGTTGCACGAAGCATTAGAAATCACGCAGCGGTATTGATAGTTATTTTGAGAATTAAGAACACCTGAAATGGTTAATGTAGGAGAATTGGCTCCTGCATACTGTCCGCCATTAACAATATTCGTAAATCCAGTTCCATTATCAATTTGCCATTGATAACTAATTCCAGCCGAAGAGGATCCAACAGTAAATTGAATTGTAGTATTTGGATTAACCGATTGTGATGCAGGTTGAGAGTTTATAGTTGGATTATTTAATCTAGTTACTGTTACTGCAGTAGAAGTAGCTGTGCAAGTTCCATTAGAAACTGTGACTGAATAATTCCCAGTGTTTGTTACAGTTATGGATTGAGTATTGGAGCCATTAGACCATGTGTTTCCAGTTGTACTACTTGAAGATAAAGTAACAGAACCTCCAACACAAAATGTAGTGGGTCCATTGGCAGTAACAGTTGGAGTAGCTGGAATAGGATTTACAACAACTGTTTTAGGGACAGAAGTACCACTCGTACAAGAACCATTGGAAACGCTAACCGAATATGTACCAGCTGTTGTTACAATGATGGATTGAGATGTAGCACCTGTTGACCATAAGTTGCCAGTTGAACTGCTTGAAGTTAGTGTAACTGAACCACCAGCACAAAAAGTAGTTGCCCCGGTATTAGTGATAGTCGGGGTTGTAGGTATGGAACTTACAAGAACAGGTGTTTGCGAAGATGTGGAGCTGCACAAACCATTTGAAACGGTTACAGAATAGTTTCCGGAAGATGTAACACTTATAAATTGATTTGTTGAGCCATTAGACCATGTGTTACCAGTTGCACTACTCGATATTAAAGTAACTGAACCCCCTACACAAAAACTAGTTGGGCCATTGCTGCTTATAGTTGGAGTAGGTGGGGCATTGTTTACAATAATTGTTGTTGGGTTTGAAGTTGCAGTGCAAGTACCATCAGTAACAGATACTGTATAATTACCAGGAGTTGAAACATTGATGAATTGGGAAGTTCCACCATTGGACCAAGTGTTACCTGCAGTTATACTGGATATTAAAGTAACAGTCCCTCCAGCGCAGAAGGTAGTTGGGCCTGTTGTTGAAATAGTTGGAGTAGTTGGTGTTGGGTTAACTACAATTGTTTTTGGCGCTGAAGTAGCAGAACATGTCCCGTTTGATACAGTAACGAAGTAGTTACCAGAGGACGATACAATTATCGATTGTGTGATTGCACCATTTGACCAAGTATTTCCTGACGCACTGCTTGAAGTTAAAGTTACAAAACCTCCATTACAAAATGTTGTAGGGCCACTTGCAGTGACGGTTGGGGAATTAGGTGGTTGAATTACGGAAACAGCAATTGGTGTGGTTGTGTAAGAATTCGTACCATTTGTAATTGTACATAAGTAAATGCCCGTTGAGTTTACAGTTATTGATTGGGATGTGGCTCCATTTGACCATAAATATTGATTTCCCATGCTGCCACTTGCAGATAATATAACACTTCCTCCTTGACAAAAAGTAGTTGGGCCACTAGTTGTAATAGTAGCTTGCGGTGATAGATTATTCCATGCCACATATACAATGTCGTTAGTTGATGTGTTTTGAGGACCATAAATTGAAGTATTGTTTACAAAATACTCAGGGGTTGGATCTCGATGATAAACGATGTGAACTTTATTATCATTTCTTTTTGCAATAGAAGGCCAAACACACTCCTGGTATTCGCCGTCACCGCCTTGCGCAGCAGGAGGGACTAAATCTTCTGGTGTAGACCAGGTGGTTCCCATATCAGTAGAGTATGTTAAGAAAACATGTCGTAGTGCGGCATTGTAGTTAATTGTATCAGTAATTTCAGAAACTGCAGAATATGCTAAAAAAACATTGTTGCTATTATCAAAGCCAATTTGCGGGTGTATTGTCAAACCACCATTACCGTACCGTCCAAAGGGGTTGTCTGTTCCATTGCCAATTGGTAATGTAAATTGACCATCACCATTTTGATCAACTAATCCAGCAACTTCAGCTGGCGCTGACATGCCTTCGTTCCAGTATTTGATACCTGCTGTAGTTAAGAATATTCCTCCTATTGTAGTCCCAGCAGTTGTATCATCATCTAAGCATCGCATTTTGCTCCATGTCGCGTGAACCATGCCGTTGTTATCTAATGTTACGTTTATATCGCCTGCATTTGAATTTATTGTATCTGCAATACCATCTCCATTTAAGTCAGAAACAAGTGGAGCATAATCTTTAGCTGTATTGTAAGCAGCAATAGGAGCAGCTTCGATAATAGTTTTTGTCCAAGTTGTTCCGTTGTCAGTAGATTTCCACATTACAACATCACGCATAAGGTCACTTGAAGCGATAACTACCGTATTTCCACTGCAATCAATGCTATAGTTTTCTGTGCTAAATCCTTCATAGTAGGAAGAATCGCAACCAGGTAATACAGCGTGTTGAATATCCCAAGTTGTACCGCCATTTTGAGAACGAGAGTAAGTTAAAGGTCCATTTTGACCTAATACTGGAGTTGTTCCTGAACCTTGAGAGTTAACGATAGCATGGACCGTGTTGCCATTAGCTCCACCAGTTGCTAATCTCCACCAAACGTCAGCTCCTGGAGATGTTCCTCCTACTGGAGTGTATGTTGTCCAACTACCTGAACCTTTATTTCTAGATAATAATACACCGGCGCCAGAACCATTATGGGCTAATGTAAATTCTTTGCCACCAGAAACTGATATGTTAGAAAATCCAGTACGAATACCTTCAATTCTAGTTGTTGGGATTGCCCCCCAAGATGCTCCATTATAATAGTTGTAACCAGTACCACGATCAGGGTAGCCTGATTGGTTAGCTGAGAATGTAAAAGCTGCAGAGATAGTTCCGTCGCCGTTGTTTACAATTCGACGAGCTGGTCCGCGGTTAGATTGTAAATCATACAATGTGTTTCCAATTACAAACTCAGTTATGGATGTTGTACTAATTGGTCCTAGGTTAGAAGTTCTTGTATTGCTTCCTGGAAGACCTGTTCTTCTATACGGAGCGAAATTGGGTAAGTCCACATCGGTTAAAATCGGACTGGCAACATTTAAGTTGGTTGCACATCGAAGTGGAACGCTGTTGTTTTGTGCAAAGCAAAAGCTAGTTGCTAATGTGAATAAAAGAATAATTTTTTTCATAAGAAATGTATTAAGTCGTAAAATTATAAAGTTTTATATAAATTAAAAAGGCATTCAGGTTGCCCCTGAATGCCTTTTACTAACAATTAATTTAGTTCTTAATAAATTAACACTCTTTTAGTCTGTGTAAACCTATTTGTTGATGTTTCAATTAAAATGAGCTCTAGACTTTATCCAGGTTTATAAATTACTTTATTAATTTAATCATAAAACAAAAAAGCATCCCGTGAATTTACGAGATGCTTTTAACAATTAACTTTTTATAAATTAAATATTCCCTTGTCCTAATAGCACAATCGGATTTTCCAATAAAGCTTTTAATGTATTCAGGAATTTAGATCCTACAACACCATCTACAACGCGATGGTCGCAGCTTAATGTTACTTTCATTACGTTGCCTGGCTGTACGATTCCGTTTTTCACAACAGGTACTTGCTTAATACCTCCAACAGCTAAAATGCAAGCATCTGGCGGATTAATAATCGCAGTGAATTCTTCGATGTTAAACATGCCTAGGTTAGAAATAGTGAAGGTGTTTCCTTCCCAATCTGCTGGCTGTAATTTTTTATCTTTTGCTTTCTGTGAAAAGCCTTTTACTTCCGTAGAAATCTGTGTTAATGTTTTGCTATCAGCATAACGAACAACAGGTACTAATAAACCTTCGTCAACTGCAACTGCAACTCCAATATTAATATGGTTGTTATAACGGATTCTATCGTCTAACCAAGAAGAGTTAACTGTTGGGTGCTGACGTAATGAACTCGCTACTGCTTTAACGATAAAATCATTAAATGAAATCTTCACTGACGCTACCTGATTCACACTGTCACGCGCTGCAATTAATGCATCCATGTCAATGTCCATGGTTAAATAAAAATGCGGAGCCGTAAACATACTTTCTGATAAACGACGTGCAATTGTTTTGCGCATTTGTGATACTGCAACTTCACTATAACTTTCTGATGTCACCGCATTAGGAGCAAAAGCAGCTGTTTGTACAAACGTACCTGGCTTAAACCACTCGATATCGCGTTTTACAATTCGTCCATGGTCGCCACTGCCTTTTAACATGCTTAGATCAATGCCTTTTTCACTTGCTAAACGCTTTGCTAACGGTGATGCCTTAGCGCGATCGTCAGAAGATGATGCAGCAACAGGTTGAGCTATTGGAGCAGGGGCAGGAGCTGCCACTACTGGTGCGGGAGCAGGTGCTGGTTTTGGAGCTTCTGGTTTTGGAGCAGTAGCTGCTTCAACTGGTTTTGATGCAGGGGCTTTTGAAAGTTCTGCATCTAATAATGATTTATAATCTTCGCCTTCTTTACCTACAATAGCTAATACACCATCGATTGCAATTGCTTTCCCTTCTTCCACACCTAAATAAAGAACAGTACCGTTATGATACGATTCATATTCCATGGTTGCTTTGTCAGTTTCAACCTCCGCCACTAATTCACCACTCTTCACTTTGTCACCCACTTTCTTATGCCATTTTACTACAACACCTTCGGTCATAGTATCACTCATTTTCGGCATTCTTACTATTTCAGCCATCTTGCTTTTTATATTTTCGGTAATTCGTAATCGTTATAGTTTAATTATTCAATGATGTAAGGATAATCCGATTGATCGTATACATCTTTGTAAAGTTCAGAAGCATCTGGATATGGCGACTCTTCCGCAAATTTCACACTGTCTTCAACAATCTCTGCAATGCGGTTATCAATTGCTTCGATGTCTGCTTCAGTCGCAAATTTATTATCTAATAAAATTTGTTTCGTTACTTCAATCGGGTCCTTCGATTTGTATTCTTCTACTTCATCCTTCGAACGGTATTTAGCAGGATCACTCATCGAGTGTCCTTTGTAACGATACGTTTTCATTTCTAAAAACACAGGACCTTTACCTGAGCGAGCATGATCGCAAGCATTTTGCATAGCTTCGTGAACAGCTTCAACACTCATTCCGTCTACCTGATAAGAAGGCATATCGTAAGCAGAACCCAATTTATAAAGTTCAGTTACGTTTGATGTTCTTTCAACACTAGTACCCATTGCATAAGAGTTATTCTCTACAACAAATACAACTGGCAGCTTCCAAAGCATGGCCATGTTATAAGCTTCGTGTAAGGCTCCTTGACGAACCGCGCCATCACCCATGTAGCAAACGCAAATATTTTTTGTTCCGTTATATTGCTCCGCGAAAGCGATTCCTGCTCCTAATGGTATTTGTCCTCCCACGATTCCATGTCCACCGAAGAAGCGATGCTCTTTACTGAACATATGCATAGAGCCACCTTTACCTTTCGAGCAGCCAGTAATTTTACCATAAAGTTCGGCCATTACTTCACGAGCGCTAACGCCTTTGCCAAGTGCATGTGCATGATCACGATACGCGGTAATCATTGCATCTTCTTTTGTCATAACAGAAATAGCTCCTGCCACAACAGCTTCTTGTCCGTTGTATAAGTGGCAAAATCCTTTGATTTTTTGCATACCGTACAACTGACCTGCGCGTTCTTCAAAGCGACGCATCAATTGCATTTGCTCATACCATTGCAGGTATAAATCTTTACTGTATTTAGGTTTACTCTTTTTACCTTTTGTAGCGGTTGTTTCCATGATGCCGCAAAAATAAGTTAAACGAGAATATAAACCATCGAAAATAAGAGCGAAAAATCCCTATTTCATGCTTTCGGCATCAAAGGCGAATGGCAATAGGCTGCTTACGCTTTCAGAAACAATGTATTTCCCAGCTCCCGACTGCATAATCAAGCGAATTTTTTGTCCATAGCGATGCTCATATTCAGCCATTACCTGACGGCAATCGCCACAAGGACTTACCGAAACTCGCCCGGCTTCACTGCCTTCGGGATAGGCTACTACAGCAATCGATTTAATTTTTTCGTTGGGATGTTGAGCGCCCGTCGAGAAAAAAGCTACACGCTCAGCGCATAATCCAGAGGGGTAAGCGGCATTTTCCTGATTGTTGCCTTGAACAATTTCTCCATTATCAAGCATCACCGCAGCACCCACATGAAAGTGAGAATAGGGGGCGTAAGCGGATTTTGCAGCTTCAATGGCATTGTTCAACAAAAACTGATCATCCTTTGGTAATTGGTCGAAGTTATCGTATTCTTCAAAAACACTATCCAGTTTAATTTTCTTCATAGTTAATTATTAGAGGTTGAATGTACGAAAAAACCAGGCATTATTTGCAAATAAGTAAAATGACTTAGGCTAAGTAGTTTTTACGCCGAATTTTTGCCTGAAAAAATAAATTTTGAAAGGTCAGTTTTCTGAAATTTTGACGAAAATAAGCTTTGTTTTACACTTTAAATTGTTGAATTACAGTAATTTAAAGTAGATTTTTAGATGATTTTTGACCAAAAAAAGAAAAATGAAAAATAAGTAAAATTACTTATTGTTTTGGGCCTTATACCGTGATATTTTTGATTCAGAAGTTCATGGCTTGCTTACCCGGTTATATCTTTTCTTATTGGCCGAATCCTTTTTTTAATCAAAAACCCCCGACTCTATGAATTAACGGAATTAAGTGTAGGCAAGCCAAGGCTTTTTTAGCTTATTTGGTTTTGAAATACTGTTCTGGGTTGCTCAATAAAAGATCGATTTCGGTTTGGAAGGTTTCCTTAATCATCTTTTTGGCTCTTTTTAAATTTACAATTCCTGTCAAGTCCTCCTGACATTGCACGTAATGGTCTATCGCTTTGGGTGCTTTCTTTTGAATAGTCTTTAAAAATTTTAGTTCTGATTTGATTTTCGATTCTTCGATCATTATTTTTTGGTTGATAAAATGGATTTGATCTGTAGGAAGGTTAGTAATGTACTTATGATACAAATAATCAAAATGAAATTGTTTACGCTGTTTCCTATATATATCTTTTTCCAGATTTGGAATGATAGAAAAACAAGGAGATTAGCAAGAATAGCATTTTGGTATCGGTAGATTAAATTAATTAAATTACATTTTCTGAATAACTGAAATAATATATAAATTGCAATAATGTTAAAAACTAGAATCTGGTAAAATAACGAGGACTTAATATTTAATATTGTTGAAACATCAAAAAAATAAAACATAGATATATTAAACCCAGTAATTGCAATAAGCGTAAGTAGTAAAGTATCTGCTTTTGCCTTGAATAATTTTTCCTGATATGTGCTCATATTTGTTTTTATTTCAAAGTAACTCACTTGCCATTACTCCTGCAAGGTTTTGACTTTAGTTGTCGCAAAACTTTTGATAACGGCTTTTATTTATTCTGATACAACTAATAATCTTATGCTCTTATTGCTCTTTTAGTATTAGCTTTGAAAGGTGAAATCAAACTATGAACGATTAATTGCGTTGGCAGATGAAGTATTTGCTGTTCGTCAAGATCCCGAACAACTCGACGTCAATGAAGAAGTAATTGAAAAATTGCAGTCGATTCATCCTGCTACTTTAAGCGATAAAGATTTTGGTGATGGACCAGTGTTATGGATACTATTGATTCCAACCACCACTGACTTAATGAATAAATTCATTCATCAAGAAATAAACGAAAAGGAATTGTATGAATTAACAGAGCCCAATCAGAGATACGATGCTGTTTATCTCTGCTCTGCGCTTGTATTAGAAGAATATCGTCATAAGGGTTATGCGCAAGAGGTAACTATTCAAGCCATTGAAGAAATAAGAAAGCAACATCCTATAAAAGCACTTTTTTATTGGCCATTTACGGAGGGAGGATTACATACAGCACAAGCAATAGCAAAGAAATTAAATCTTCCGCTATACGAACGTAAATAAAAAAGCGAAGAGGGTTAGTCTTCGCTTTCTGTTCTTAATGAAAATATTCTTTCATCCGTTCAAAGAAACTTTTGTCGCCTTTACCAGGATTCGGTTTGAAGTTTTCACTCTCACGTAATTTTTCTAAAGTCTTTTTCTCTTCTGAGCTTAATTGTTGAGGTGTCCAAACATTTATGTTTACTAATATATCTCCTTTGTAATGAGAATTTACTGATGGTAAGCCTTTGCCCTTTAATCGTAACACTTTTCCACCTTGCGTACCTGCATCAATTTTAATTTTTGCTTTTCCATCCAACGTTGGAATTTCTACCGATGTACCTAAAGTAGCATCAATAAAACTAATGTATAAATCATGAATCAAATGATCTCCATCTCTCACAAGATTTGGATGCTCCACTTCTTCAATAATAACTAATAAATCGCCGGGAATTCCACCACGCTCAGCGGCATTTCCTTTACCTTGCACGTTCAGTTGCATACCTTCAGCAACTCCCGCAGGAATCTGTATACTAATAACCTCTTCTGATTGCTGTGTGCCAATACCAGTACAAGCCTTACATTTATTTACGATTGTTTGTCCTTCGCCATTACAAGTAGGGCAGGTAGTAATCGTTTGCATCTGACCAAGGAAGCTACTCGTAACACGTTTCACTTGTCCCGCACCCTTACAAGTACCGCAAGTATTAAATGAACCACTTCCGGCTTGCGCACCTGAGCCACCACATGTATTACATGAAATTGCTTTGTTGACTTTTATCTTCTTCTCAACACCATTCAATACTTCTTCAAGTGTCAACTTTACTTTGATACGAAGGTTACTTCCTCTATTAACAGTACGTGACCTTCCTCTTCCGCCACCTCCAAAAAAACTTTCAAACGGATTGCCGCCACCATTTCCGAAAATATCTCCAAACTGACTGAAGATATCATCCATGTTCATTCCGCCGCCATAGCCACCATTTCCTGCGCCACCCATTCCAGCATGACCATATTGATCATAACGTGATTTTTTCTCGGGGCTGCTCAATACTTCATATGCTTCTGCCGCCTCTTTGAATTTCTCTTCTGCTTCTTTATCATCAGGATTTTTGTCGGGATGATATTTTAAAGCCATCTGACGATAGGCTTTCTTTATTTCTGATTCTGAGGCCGACTTCGAAACGCCCAATACCTCGTAAAAATCTCTCTTTGCCATAAAATTAATTTCCTACTACTACTTTAGGGTTTCGAATTACATTGTCATTGATAGAATATCCTTTCTCTAATACATCTACAATTTTCCCTTTCATCGATTCATCTTCTACTGGGATCATGGTTATTGCTTCGTGAAAATCAGAGTCGAATTCCTTGCCCATGCATTCCATTTCTTTTAGACCTTTTGCGGTTAATGTCCTAACTAGCTTTTGATGAATCAATAAAACACCTTCGCTTAATTGTTTGTCTTTATCTGCTTGAATTGCTCTATCAAAATCATCTAAAACAGGAAGTAGATTAGTAATTACTTCTTTACTTGCTGAAGAAATCAATTCAATTCTGTCCTTCTGCATTTTTCTTTTGTAATTTTCAAAATCAGCATAAAGGCGGATATGCTTTTCGTTACTTTCCTGTAATGATTTTTTTAAGCTGTCAAGCTCGTTCATCTCTTCAATTGGTGCCTGCTCTGATGCTTCCGCTTCGGACTGCATTTTTAGTTCTTCTGCTAGCTGGTCCTGCTGCTCGTTTTGTGGTTGATTATTTTCGTTATTCATGGTTGATTGATAAATTTTTGGCGCGCGCCGCAGTCAATTTTTTTGCCACTCAATAAATGAGGTCAAATTGGCAGACAAAATTAAATAAAAAAGCCCCGTGAAATACGGAGCTTTTAAAATGCTGTTGAATTCGGTTATTTTGACAATAACTCTTCTAATTTTTGATCTAAGGCTGGTCCTCTAAGGTTCGTTCCAACAATTACACCTCTACCATCAATCAGATAGTTTGCAGGAATTGAATTTACGCCGTAAATCTGAGCACCACGGCTTTGCCATCCACCTAAATCACTTACATGGTTTGGCCATACTAAACCATCTTGTTGAATAGCTTTCATCCAAGCGTCTTTGTTGCTATCAAGTGATACATTGTAAATTGTGAATCCTTTTCCGTTAACGAATTTTGAATCTTTGTACTTGTTATATGCAGCAACCACATTTGGGTTTTCTCTTCTGCATGGGCCACACCAGCTAGCCCAAAAATCTAATAATACTACTTTGCCTTTTAATGATGATAAGGCTAATGTTTTTCCTTCTGGAGTAGTGAAAGCTAAATCAATTGCTTTGTCTCCTACTTTTGTTCCTGTTTTTGCATCCTGCGCCTCGCAATAAATGAAGGTAATTGCTGAAATGGTAATCGCAGAGATCAGTGTAATTAAATGAAGTTTTTTCATATGTCTGTTTTTTTTAGTCGCGGCCCGTTGGCAAATATAATACCAACGAAATTAAATTCTTTTTATTTGAGCACCTAATGCATTTAATCGTTCGTCAATGCGTTCGTACCCTCTGTCAATTTGTTCAATATTATGAATAACACTCTTCCCTTTTGCCGACATAGCCGCAATCAATAAGGCTACCCCTGCACGAATATCAGGAGAGGTCATTTGAATTCCTTTTAATGGATGCTTTCTTCCTAATCCAATAACTGTTGCACGATGTGGGTCGCATAAAATGATCTGAGCGCCCATATCAATCAACTTATCTACGAAGAACAAACGACTCTCGAACATTTTCTGATGAATCAATACCGTACCTACCGCCTGTGTTGCTGTTACTAAAACAACACTGATTAAATCCGGAGTAAAACCTGGCCAGATCTGATCGGCAATCGTTAAGATAGAGCCATCAATGAAAGTATCAATTTCGTATTTCTCTTGAGCAGGAATGTAAATATCATCCCCTCTGAATTCCATTTTAATTCCTAAACGCTGAAAAGTAGCTGGAATAATTCCTAAATGTTGTAATCCTACATTTTTAATGGTCAGCTCACTCTGTGTCATTGCTGCTAGTCCAATGAAGGAACCCACTTCAATCATATCAGGTAAAATGCGATGTTGCGTGCCATGCATTTTTTCAACTCCTTCAATTACTAGCATGTTTGATCCGATACCAGTAATTTTTGCGCCCATTGCATTTAGCATTTTGCAAAGCTGTTGCAAGTAAGGTTCGCAGGCTGCATTATAGATCGTAGTCGTGCCTTTAGCCATTACAGCCGCCATCACAATATTTGCAGTTCCAGTAACTGAGGCCTCATCTAAATGCATGTAAGTACCTTTCAGTTCCTTTGCTTCTACAGTAAAAAAGTTCTCTGTTCCGTCGAAGTCGAACTTTGCACCTAAACTTTGGAATCCTATAAAGTGCGTATCTAATCTTCTACGTCCGATTTTATCACCACCTGGCTTCGGAATACTTGCTTTGCCAAAGCGGGCTAACAACGGACCAACAATCATAATTGAACCACGTAGGGCAGAGGCTAACTTCGAAAACTCTTTCGTTTGAAGATAGTCCATGTTTACATTCGATGCTTCGAAAGAATAAACGTTGGCTTTGATTCGCTCAACAACAACTCCCATTTTTTCAAGGAGTTCAATCAGCTTTAATACATCTCTGATTTCAGGAACGTTTTCGATGATTACTCGCTCATTGGTGAGTAATACGGTACATAGCACTTGTAATGCTTCGTTTTTTGCACCTTGAGGTTCTATACTACCTGATAGTTTAGTTCCTCCAATAATTTCAAAACTTGTTCCTGTAGCCACTTCTGTTAAATTATTTTCCACGGTTAAATCCATTACGTTTTTTACCTGAGCGATGATTTTTGTTATTGTTGTTATGGTGATTACGATTTCTGCTGGTGTCTTGTAAATCGACAAACTTAGTTGCCAGCTTTGTATCTTCTTTCACCGATAATAACCCACCCGAAAATTCTTTCAATTGATCAAAAATTAATTCATCACTAACCGTATCACGATTCCAAGTAAGGTAACTCGCCTTCATGAAATTCGCAATTTGCTCTATCACATTTTCGCGCTCTGCGCCTTCTTCCATATTCTTCGCTTCTGCAATCATTTTCTCAACTATGCTACCATAGTGGCGCATGCGGATATTCTTTTGCGGATAAGCAATAGTTTTAGGTTTCTTACTCACTATCTCTGGATCAGGCATAGGGTAAGGAGACTCGCAATCTAAATTGAAGTCCGATATGATAAACAAATGATCCCATAATTTCTGACGGTAATCTGTCATGTCTTTTTGCTGAGGATGTAAAACAGCCATCGCATTTACAATCGTTTTCGCAGCAGCAGTCCTTTCTTCTTTAGTAGGTAATTCTTTTGCATAATTCACCATTTCTTGAATGGCGCGTCCGTATTCGGGAAAAATGAGCGATGCTCGGGATGTATTATATTCCATTAATTAAAATAATTCTTGATTTTAGAGCAGTCTGCTATCAAACACAATAACTGCATAACAACAAAATTAACCGATTATTATTTCAAAGAGAAAATAATCCTGGTTAAATTTCAACACGCAAGGTACAATAAATTTTGCTTAATTCAGAATTTTAAGTTTGGCAAACTTAAGTAAGAGTTGCTTCTGGCCTTCTTGCTCAAATAAAATAATGGCCTTGCTCTCTGGGAATCGCCCTTCAATGCTAATGACTTGGCCATTTCCAAAGCGCTGATGATTCACATTCATACCCACCTGAATCTTCGATGGTTCATCTGCTACAAAGTCGCTGTTGCTTGTATTGGAAGCAGGTTGGGCATTGGTTACTTTTTTAAATCCTGCAGGAATACCACTTGGTTTTGGTGGCGCAGTGTTTTTCGGAGTTTCCGTCTTTTTCTGAAGTCCATTCTGATTCGTATAGCGCTGCTTCATGCCGAAGTTATTTCCTCCTCCCCACGAGCTACGCGTATCATCATCGTTAAATGTTCTAGCTTTCGGAACTGTATTGATAATTTCTAAGCAATCTTCATCAATCTCCTCTAAAAAACGACTCGGAGCTGAGTTAACGAGGTTGCCCCATTTATAACGACTCACCGCATACGATAACGTCAGTTTTCGTTCAGCACGCGTAACAGCTACATAAAATAATCTTCGCTCTTCTTCTAACTCCGTACGTGAATTCAATGCTAGTTGTGATGGAAATAAAGCTTCCTCCATACCAACAACATAAACATTCATAAACTCTAATCCTTTAGCACTATGAATAGTCATCAGCATGACTTTATTATCATCATCATCTTTATCATTATCTGCATCCGTGAGCAATGCAATATCCTGTAAGTATAAATCCAACGTTCTTATTCCATTCTGTGCTATTTCAGCAGATGGTACTTCTAATGGCACTTCTCCTGAATCACAAAACTCTTTAATACCATTTAATAACTCCTGCACGTTTTCGTAATGACTAATTCCTTCAGGCGTTCTGTCAGCATATAATTCGGTAAGTAATCCGCATGCACCTGCAATATGATGAGCTAAATCGTAAGCGTTATGCGTAGGCAACATGATTTGCCAACTCTTTACCATCGTTGCAAAAGCACTTATTTTCTCTCTAGTTCCAGAGTTTAATTGTGTCGTTCCTGTTTCAACATTGCATAAGATCTCCCACAGGCTTTTCCCTTCATTGACTGCTGTCGCAACTAATTTATCGAGCGTAGTTTTTCCAATTCCTCGAGTAGGGTAGTTGATGATTCGCTTGATCGCTTCTTCATCACTTGGGTTAATTGCTAATCGGAAATAAGCTAATAAATCTTTAATCTCTTTTCGATTATAAAACGAAGTGCCACCATAAACACGATAAGGAATATTTAATCGTCTTAATGCTTCTTCCATCGATCGCGACTGTGCATTGGTGCGATATAAAATGGCGAAATCTTTATTGTGCAATTGATGGTTCATCTTCTCCTGAAAAATAGAGTTGGCTACCATATTGCCTTCTTCATTATCGGAGAGTGATTTAATTACTTTAATTTTTTCACCGTAGTGATTATCGGTCCAGACATCTTTTTTTAATTGATGTTTATTTTTTGCAATGATGCTATTCGCAGCTTGTACAATCATTTTTGTACTACGATAATTCTGCTCAAGCTTAAAAGTTCTTAATTCAGGATAATCTTTTTCAAAATTTAAAATGTTCTGAATATTTGCTCCGCGAAATGCATAAATACTTTGAGCGTCGTCGCCTACCACACAGATGTTCTGATGTTGCGCAGATAATTTTCTTACGATGACATACTGCACATAGTTGGTGTCTTGAAACTCATCCACCATGATGTACTTAAACTTATTCTGATATTTATACAACACATCCGGATGATCTTGAAATAATTTCCAGGTGTAGTACAAAATATCATCAAAGTCCATAGCCGATGCATTAAAGCAACGCTTGCTATACATCTCAAAAAGTGTAGCTGTTAGCGGGCGACCAGTACTTTTATCTTCACTCAATACTTCTGGATTATGTGCGTATTGCTGCCAGTTATATAAATTATTTTTTGCGCTCGAAATACGGTTTAATACAACCGAAGGTTTGTAAGTTTTATCATCTAAACTTTGCTCCTTCAAAATATCACGCATTAAACTTTTACTATCGTCGCTATCGTAAATGGTAAAGTTGGTTGGGAATCCAATTTTATCCGCTTCAATTCGTAAAATTTTTGCAAACACCGAGTGAAAAGTGCCCATCCATAAGTTCTTCGCTTCCGTTCCTGCCACCTTATTAATACGCTCTTTCATTTCTCGAGCGGCTTTATTTGTAAAAGTTAAAGCTAATATCTGAAATGCATCAACTCCGTTATTTAATAAATGGGCTATTCGAAAGGTTAATACTCTTGTTTTTCCTGAGCCTGCACCTGCAATAATCATCACTGGGCCCTCTGTCTGAACAACTGCATCACACTGAGCTTCGTTTAATTGTTGTAAATATTCTGACATAAGCCACAAATATACATCTTCACTTTCTGATGAAAGGAATTTTCAAGCATCAGAAAGCTGATTTTTAGTAAATAGTTTTTAACAAATCGAGGTTGTGGACTCATCCATCGAAAATAAAAAATGCGTAATATTGAACTTTAATTGATAACCATGAATACATATTTACGCGCAATCATTTTAATCTTATTGATTTCCACATTCTCAACTGCTTTAAAAGCACAATGTCCTGCAGGATATGATGTTATAAAAGTCGAACTTTTAACGGATGCTTACCCGCAAGAAACCAGCTGGAATCTTTACACTAATACTGGAGCTATTTTGCTTTCAAGTCAGCCAGCAATGGGGGTTTCATCATTTTATGCTGATTCGATTTGTGTTCCTACAGGAACATGTATAAAGTTTATCATTCAAGATACTTACGGTGATGGAATTTGCTGTAGTTATGGTATTGGTCATTATACCTTATCAGTTAATGGTGTTGTTGCCGATAGTGGAGGACAATTCACTTTTTCCTCAACATCGTATGTAAATTGCCCTCCAGGCTCATATTGCAACGATGCATTCGTCGCTTACCAAGATACAATCTATAATTCCGTTGGTCAATCTACCTGGTACGAATTCATTCCTGACTCAACAGGTATGTTTAACATCAGCGCATGTTTTCCTGATAATACTTGCAACACACGTTTGTGGGTGTATGATTATTGTAATGGTTTGATTTGGGATTCGCTTCAATACGGAACGATTTATTACAACGATGATGCCTGTGGAATTCAGTCGTATTTGCCTGCAGGTTTGCAGGCTGGTCAAACGTATTACATTCGTGTAGGTGGCGACTCTTCTTGCATCGATAGTACTATCACCTGGCAAATTACTTATGGCGGACCTGTAGTTGGCTGTATGGATTCAACAGCATGTAATTTTAATCCGCTTGCAATCATCGATAATAATACATGTGTTTATCCTGGTGATCCAAATTGTAATCATGGTCCTGATTTAGTTGTTGATCAAAATGTATTACGTAATTCGCTTTATGTTTCTTCTATCAATGGTAACGATGTTTGTTTGATTGGCGAAGGATGTACTTCAGGATATGGTCAACGTGATATTATTAATTTTACAACACGTATTTCCAACGATGGTGATCAGGATTATTATATCGGTCCGCCTCAAACTGGAAACTCGCAATTTGTTTTTGATAACTGCCACGGACATTGGCATTATGCAGGTTATGCGAAATATGAATTATACGATTCGTTGCAGAATGAAATGCAGGTAGGATTTAAAAATGGATTTTGCGTGCTTGATTTAATGTGCTTTACTGGAACCGCAAAATATGGTTGTAGTGATATGGGTATCTCTGCTGGTTGTGCCGATGAGTATAGCTCTGGATTGCAATGTCAGTGGATAGATATTACCGATGTGCCCGATGGAAAATACACGTTAGTGGTTAAAGTAAATTGGGATGAGTCGCCTGATAAACTAGGGCATGTTGAAACAGATTATTCGAATAACGCTGCGTATATGTGCTTTAATTTATCACGAGCAACCGGAAGTGTAGTAGCAACACTTAATAATACACCCTTCTGTGTTCCTATTGTCGATTGTTTAGGTGATACATTCGGGTTAGCAAAGAAGGATTGTATTGGTGACTGTAATGGCTCGCGTTTGGCGGGCGATTGGGACATAGATGCTGATCGTGATTCAATTGATTTAGTCAACTACTGTATCGATATTGTTAATCTTGCTAGTGTAGCTCCTTGCAACGATTTAAATGGTGACAATACGTTAACTGTAACCGATGCAGCTAAATTGAATGGTTGTATTCGCGATTCTGCAGGAACGCATACCCATCCCAATGGAACAAGTATTTCGCATTCACATTGTGATTTCCCGAAAAATTTAAAGAATGTTTTGCAAACTGTTTATATCAGCATCGATAGTGTAAATACACAAGATAAATTTATTGATGTAGCTATTGCTAATCCTGATGGACGATTGCTTGCTGTAGATTTTCATATCTCCGGATTAATCATCGATTCAATTAAAAATATTAGTTCGCTCTTTAACCCTTACATTGCCTTTGTTCCAGCTAATGGTAGAGTAGTGGCACTGGCATTCGATGAAGTTTCATTAACTAAGCAGAACATCGCTGTTCCACTGTTTAGAATTTATTATCAGTCTACAACATCAACGTTGGTATGTATCGATAATTTCTATGCTGCCGTAAATGCAGATTATGAAGAAGCAAATTGTACTATCGTTAACGGTTGTGTAACCATCAATACTACCGGTATCGGATATGTGTCGAATAGTAGTTTGCTAACAGCTGCTCCTAATCCATTTAAAAATACCATCACGGTAAATTGTCCAACATTTAACGGAAAGCAAGTTGTAATCAATTTAATTAATCCACTTGGACAAATTGTTCAGACAAAATCAGTAGAGCATTTTAATAGCCGCGATAATCAACTAGAAACAAATAATCTTCCCGAAGGTGTTTATTTCTTAGAAGTGAAAAATGAGAATATCACACTCTCTACGCGCATCATCAAAGTGAAATAGTAAAACTTCAAACCAATAAAAAACCCTGTAGTGCATTCTACAGGGTTTTTCTTTATCCAACAATTTTTATTTCAATCGCTCGCGAATATCTAAACGATTTTTTCTTGCGGTATCTAATGCAATGTCATAACCTGCATCCATATGGCGAATAACTCCCATACCTGGATCGTTATGTAATACACGCTTCAAACGCGCATCTGCATCAGCAGTTCCATCAGCAACAATCACCATTCCTGAGTGAATCGAATATCCCATTCCAACACCACCACCATGATGTAAGCTAACCCACGATGCACCACCAGCTGTATTAATCAATGCATTTAATATTGGCCAGTCAGCAACAGCATCCGAACCGTCTAACATTGCTTCCGTCTCACGGTTAGGGCTAGCCACAGAACCAGTATCTAAGTGATCACGACCAATTACAATCGGAGCTTTTACTTTACCTGTTCTCACTAATTCATTAAACAACAAACCTGCTTTCTCTCTATCACCTTGTCCTATCCAGCAAATACGAGCAGGTAATCCTTGAAACGCAATACGTTCTTGTGCCATTTTTATCCAACGATGTAATCCAACATTATCAGGGAATAAATTTAGGATAGCCTCATCCGTTACACGAATATCTTCTGGGTCGCCTGATAATGCAGCCCATCTAAAAGGACCTTTTCCTTCACAAAACAACGGACGAATATATGCTGGTACGAAACCAGGGAAATCAAATGCATTTTTAATTCCACGCTCTTGTGCACGAGCTCTTAAATTATTTCCATAATCAAATGTAATTGCTCCCATCGACTGTAAATCTAACATCAACTGTACGTGCTCTGCCATTGCATCATAGCTTAGATCTACTAAATGCTTTGGATCTTTATCACGTAACACATTCGCTTCTTCATTCGATAAACCTTCCGGTAAATAACCAACTAATGGGTCATGCGCCGATGTTTGATCAGTTAAAACATCAGGAACAATTCCGCGCTCTTTCATGCGACGTAATAATTTTACTGCTGTACAAATAACACCAATCGATTTATTTTCTCCGTTCGCTTTAAACTCCAACGCTAAATCAATTGCTTTATCAATATCATGTTCAATCACATCTAAGTAACGCGTCTCGATACGCTTTTGTGCGCGCCATTCTTCTACTTCAGCAGCAAGGCAAACACCTTCTGCCATCGTGATGGCTAATGGCTGAGCTCCACCCATACCACCTAAACCTGCTGTAACACATAAGCGTCCTTTTAACGAACCACCAAAATGTTTTTCTGCAACAGCATTAAACGTTTCATACGTACCTTGAACAATTCCTTGCGAGCCAATGTAAATCCAAGAGCCAGCAGTCATTTGTCCGTACATCATCAACCCTTTCTTCTCTAACTCATCAAAATGTTCCCAAGTAGCCCACTTCGGTACCAGCTGCGAATTACTGATTACTACACGAGGAGCATCCTTATGTGTTGGAAGAATCGCTACAGGCTTTCCACTCTGAACAACCAATGTTTCATCATCATTTAAATCTTTCAGTGCTTTCACAATTAAATTAAACGACTCCACATTACGAGCTGCTTTACCACGTCCGCCGTACACAATTAAATCCTCTGGGCGCTCTGCCACATCGGGATCGAGGTTGTTGTGCAACATACGTAAAGCGGCCTCTTGAATCCATCCTTTGCAAGTCAAAGTAGTACCTGTTGGCGTTTTCGTTTTCGATAAATCCAGTTTTTCCTGATTGGTTGAAGTAATCATAGTTTATGTATTTTCTTTTGGGCGTTCCCCTGAAGTGTGCCTTGCAAAGCAAAGCTCTACTTCATTGGCGGGCTTTCCACTTTTATCTTTTTTGCGGACAAAAAAGGATAACCGTTCCAATCCCTAACGCATGTATTTAATTTAAGTTTAAAATCTTGTTCATTTATTTACCCTTTTGCGTCTGCATCAGGGTTCTTTTTCTTCTGCATTTTATTCTTGTAATCCCACGGGCAGTGCTTGCAACCACTCTGACAACAATGACCTCTTTTCAAATGGTATTTCTCTGTAAAAACGATAAACCCTTCCGGCGAAAGGTAATAATCTTCCTTATCAAATTTATCCGCAAATCCCATGGGGCAAAGGTACTGAATCAGGCTCAGATTTTAAAGCTCAGGTTATAGAGGATTATCGTTCAGCCACTAACGAATAAACGATTGGAACAAAATTATCCATCTCCTTAATTCTGAATTTTCCAGGCTCCGATTCTGTTAAAAACGACATACAATTATAAGGCGAATAATCATATTCCTGCAAGTGATTAACTTTTAGTCCTTGTTTAGTTAAGGCACTCACCACTTCACCAATCGAATGGTTCCAGGTAATGGTCGTAAATGGCTCGCCACTTTCACGCGATGCATACGACCCCGATTCTGTTTCTATGATTGCATCCTGTTTAAAATAGGAGTAAGTGATTTTAGTAAAGTCGTTATCGTACATCCAAATCACAGGATGAAACTCCGCAAAAATAAATTTGCCATCTGGCTTTAAATACTGCGCTACAATACTTGCCCATTTATCAATATCGGGTAACCAACCAATTGTTCCGTAGCTAGTAAAAACAATATCAAACTTTTCGTTTTGTAGATAATCGGGCAAGCTGTATAAATCACAACAAATAAAATTTGCATTAAGTCCGAGTTGATCATTTAAAAGTTTGGCCTTTTCAATTGCTGCCTCTGAAAAATCGACCCCAGTAACGTTTGCGCCCATCCGTTGTAGCGAAAGCGTATCTTGTCCGAAGTGACATTGCAAGTGCAGAATACTTTTACCGGTAACATCACCAAGCAAGTTTAATTCAATTTCGTTTAACGAATTCTTTCCATCAATAAATGCAGCGTTATTATAAAATTCAGAATCAAAATGCAATTGTGTTTTTTGATTCCACGATGCTTTGTTGAATTCGATGTAATTATTTGGATTCATGATGTGAAGGTAGTGGAAAATTGGGTTGGGGGAATAATTTCAATTTAGCATCGGGTTTAAACCCGATGCTTTGAGGGACGAAAAAGATACGATGATTAAAATATCAAATTTTTAACAGGCAAGGGTTTAAACCCTTGCCTGTAGAGAATAATTAAAATTCAACCCAATCCCTTATTTTTACCCTCAATGCTCCAAAACTCCCATCAAATCCCCATTCAAAAAGTAACATTCCCCGCTTCAGACATCAGCAATGTTTCTGTATTACGTTTGGATGCAATTGATTTACATTTAGGAGGGAATAAGTATTTTAAGTTGTTGTATAATATCGACGAATTAAAAAAAGAAAATCATCAAACTATAATTTCATTTGGTGGTGCCTACTCAAATCATCTTGCTGCATTCGCTTCATTAAAAAGTCAGTTACCTGAAAAGCGATTCATAGCTATTGTTCGTGGTGATGTAAGTATGGTTGAGAAAAGCATAACGCTAACGCGTTTATATAAATTAGGTGTAGAAATTAATTTCGTGCATTCACAATTATATCGCGAGTTGTGTGAGAATTTTAATCATGAGTTTTTTAATCAGTTTGAAAATCGATTAATCCTTCCCGAAGGAGGCTCTAACCAATTAGCGGTTAAAGGTTGTCAAACAATCACCGATTATATTCCAGCAACATTTAATCATTTAGTATTGCCCATCGCAACGGGTGCAACAATGGCGGGTATCATCCGCGGACAACAATCAAATCAAACGGTGCATGGTATTGCCGTGCTAAAAGGCAAGGACTTTCTGCAAAAAAACATCGAAACGTTTTTATCCAACGGAGAAAAAACAACCAATACAAACTATACTATTTACGATGGCTATCATCATGGAGGTTATGCTAAGGTTCCTGAAAATCTAATGCAATTTGTCAGCGATATTAATCAGCTCAACGATTTTAAAATTGAATCAATTTACACAGGAAAAATGTTTTGGGCTATCTATGATATGGTAACGAATGGAATTTTTTCAAGTAATGATAACCTTTTGGCGATTCATACGGGTGGTTTACAATACCTGCATATCGATTAACAATACCATGTTGATTAACACGTTTTACAATTGATAATCCATTTTCAATCTGTTGTAACTTTGAGTTATGAAAAAGTTTGCCCTTCTATTAAGTCTTATAGCTTTAGTTAGTTCTTATTCATTTGCTCAAGATGAACCACGTTTAACTGCTGAACAGTACATCGCACAGTTTAAAGAAGCTGCAATTGCTGATATGAAAAAGACGGGAGTGCCTGCTTCTATAACCATGGCCCAAGGAATGTTTGAGTCAGATTATGGAAATAGCTCACTTGCGAAAGTGGCAAAAAATCATTTTGGTGTTAAGTGTCATAAAGATTGGGGTGGTGATACCTACTACATGGATGATGATGCGCCCAATGAATGTTTTCGTAAGTATAGCTCAGTAGAAGAATCGTATGATGATCACAGTAATTTTTTACGCACTCGCGACCGTTATAAGTTCTTATTTGATTTGCAAATTGAAGATTACAAAGGTTGGGCTAAAGGATTAAAGCAAGCAGGATATGCAACTAATCCGGCTTATGCAGATAAGTTAATTGAAATAATCGAGCGTTATAATCTGCAGGTTTTAGATCAGGGTGGTACGCCACTGCCAATTGCCAATAACAAAGAAGAGAAGCACAAGGAGAAGAAAAAAGAAGTGGTGAATGAAGATAATAAACCGATTAAAGTAAAAATTACGCCACGTGTGAAAGTATTAAATGGTTTAGCAACGATTAATAATATTCCTTTCGTTTACGTTGAAAAATCAGACTCTTATTTAAAAATCGCCAAGCAATATAATCTTGAGTTATGGCAAATTTTAGAGTATAATGAAGCTGAGAAAAATGATATTCTACATATTGGTGATATCGTTTTCGTAAAATCTAAAAAGGGTAGAGCAGAGGTAGAAACTTATACCGTTCGTGAAGGTGAAACCATGTATGACATAGCGCAAGCATACGGAGTTCGTCAGAAAAAACTTTATCAGATGAATAATATCGTTCCTGGTACTGCTTTAACTCCAGGACAAGAATTAAAAATGCGTAAGATTGTTATCTGCGGTATCGTATTTTAATTACGCGTTGATTTTATCTTTCAAATTAGCACAGTATTCTTTTATTTCATTTCGCGTTTTCTCAAAGGCTTGATGTATTTCATCTTCTGTTCCGTGTAGTTTTGATGGATCTGAAAAGGAATGATGAATTCGAATAGCATTGCCTGGTATATACGGACAATTTTCTGCTGCGTGATCGCATACTGTAAGGATGAAATCAAACGGGATTTCTAAATACTCATTAACGTTGTTAGAAGTGTGATTCGAAATATCAATATCATCTTCTTTCATAATTGCAATCGCTCTCGAGTTAACTCCATGGGTTTCTATTCCCGCACTGTATACATTCATTTCATTGCCATAAAAATGTTGTAGATAGCCATGTGCCATCTGACTGCGACAACTGTTTCCAGTACATAAAACAAGAATATTCTTTTTCATACCAATAGCCATAAGAGGTTAATGAGAGTAAATCGAGGGTCGAAGCCATACGCAATATTCAAAGCAATAAGGCCAGCAATAATCACAATAGGTTTTTTGTATTTTTTTACTAATTCCATTTTGTTTAGCAGCAACCACTGCCAGGTTTGCAAGTTGTTGTATTCAGTTCTGATAATTTTACTTTTGTTTTTTCTTGAGGTATGCCACATTGGTCTGGAGCTAAACAGGCTGTTTGCTTTGATATTAATTGAAAAGTTCCGTTGCTAAATGCTACATCGTACCTTCCAATAGTCTTTTCTTGATACTCCATTTCTATTGGTAAATCCTCTTGATTCCATAGATTAGCTGATTGTAAAATGATGGTCGCTAACTTTTTCGGCGATAAGCGATGGTCAACATCTTCAGCAACCCATAATTGCATGGATATACATTTATCTTCTCTCACTGTTCCACCACAATCAATATAATTCTTGGTTGTTTGTCCAACTTCTGTCACATGGAAATGCATAGGTATTGGCTGACCATTTTCATTGGTAATAACCAACGATTCTAATCCAGATAGTGCATAAAGAAATTCAGATATTTTCATAAAAAATGTTTTAGCAACAGGTGATATTTTTTGATTTTATTTTTTTAGTGGTTTCAGAAAAGTACCCTTCTATTTTTGAAAGTGCTTTTTCATCGAGGCAATAACAGATGGCGTTTCCGTCTATACTTCCTTTGATGATTCCTGCATTTTTAAGTTCTTTCAGATGTTGTGATACAGTAGGTTGCGATAATGGAAGATGATTGACTAAATCGTTGCAGATACATTCTTCTTTTTTTAATAGATATTCAATAATTGCAATGCGAGCAGGATGAGCAATTGCTTTTAATAAAACCGCAATCTGATTCTGCTTGGTAGTATAATGTTCCGATTTAGTAATTCCCATTGTATTTTAATATTGCAATATTACGATATAGATTCGGAATAAAAAAGGGACTGAAGTCCCTTCCTTTATGAAATTAAAATTTCATCACTTTCTTGCTAATCATATTACCACCTTTTGAAATAGTAACGATATAAGATCCTTTTGATAATTCATTACCAGCAACAGTAATTTGGTTAACGCCATCAATCGTTTGATATTCCTGAGACGAAATCAATCTGCCACTTAAGTCATATAATGAAATAACAGCGGTTTCTATTTGATCATTTACAAAACTCACATTTAATTCCTCGTTAAAAGGATTTGGCCATACATTTACAAATGTGCTATTTTCTTCATCACCAATACGAGGTGCTGTATTTGTTAACCAGATTGTTGCATTCATGATGATACGCGCATGGTCTCCACCTGCATCAACGCTCCAGCCCTTATATAAGGCATCACCAGTATCACCTGTTCCATCATCTGGAGGTGAGCTATCACCAATGCCAACAACTTTACCATTTCCGTATTTAGAACTTGCAAACATACATCCTGTTAAGCCAGTTGTAGAAGAACCTGTTTTATAAACTAATCCTAACACGTTTGAATTTGCTGTTTTATTTAGGGTCATAGAGGTTCCACTTGAAAATTTCATTCTGTATGGATTCCCAGCAGAGCCATGAAGAATAGTATTAGTGGGGAGATTTGCGAAATTGGTGGTTGTTTGTGAGAAGTTTGCTAAGTCGAATGTGAATCCAAAAGGATTTGCTTTTATTCCGTTCGTGCTAAAGAAATCGTTCCAGATTTTTAATGCGTCCCATCCATCATTATTTCTGTCTGAATTATTATGATTTGCTATTATGAATAATCCGCCTCCATTTTGAACGAATTGCATTAATGCTGTTTTTTCTGCTGTTGTGTACTTTATGTTTGGTTCACAAACTACGTAAACTTTATAGTTCGATAAATCTTGTGTGTTGGCAGTATTTCCATAAGAAATAGTTCCGTTGTTAGGTAGTGTTTCTACGATGTAACCCAACTTAGCACATGCAACACCCCACGATGATAATCCACCTTTCCAGTATGTTTCAGCAGTGGTTGATGTTATTCCACTTTGAGCAGGAGTAGGGTAGCGTTGTGGGTTAGCTTCATTTCCAGCTCCTACTGTCATTGCTCCTCCAGTTCCAGTACCAATGTTGTATAAATCAGAATCAATAATCCAATCGGTGTTCGCTGCCATCTCTGCCTTCTTCGCATCAAATAATATCTTGATAGTTTGCGAGTAACTCGCAAAACTTACAAAGCAAAAAACAACTAAAAGTAATTTTCTTTTCATGGTTAATATTTTTATCTGACTCTAAAGAAACAAAATTCAGATTATTTAAATAACAAGTTTATCTGAAAAAGGTAAAATCGCAACTGACTAAGAAGATTAACGAATCAAACTAAATGTACCTTTAAAATCGTACACCTTATTGTTCTCCGAAAGAATGCGAATTACATAGGCAAATACACCTTCTGGGGCCTGAGTTCCGTCTGGCATGTTGCCATCCCATGGCTGGTAATACGAGTCCGTTTCGTAGATAACCCCACCTAATCGATTAATGACTTTCATATTATAAGAATTCACATTAATAGCAGGTGTGCCATCAAAAAACACATCATTCTTACCATCGTTATTAGGTGTAAAGCTATTCGGTACAAAAAACTGAACAACTTCTATCGTCTCTTCATATTCATCATAGCAGGAAGCTTCGTTGTATGCTATTAGTTTAACTACATGTGTTCCTACACGATCATATTTATGAGTTGGATTTGCGTCGGTAGATGATTGGTCATCCCCAAAGCTCCATTTATAATTTGTTGCATTTTTCGATTTGTTCAAGAATTGAACTTCTGAATTGAAGATGCTTACAACAGCATCCGATTTGATAAACCTTGCCTCTGGTAATGGAGGTGTATTTAGTTGTACAATTAATGAATCAATACCAATACATCCCCAAGGACTAGTAATTAAACATGTCGTCATGTAGCTGCCAGTGTCTGCATATACATGCGAAGGACTAGCTCCATTTCCGCCAGTACCATCGCCAAAGGTCCATGTAAATACTGATCCTTGATCAAAAATAGAGGAGTTCACAATTTGTATTCCTATCGACTCACAGCTTATTTTCTGAAAATAGGAATAGTTGACTTTTGGATTTGCATGTACATTAACACTATAACTCGATGTGCTGATACATCCGTTGTTTGTTGTGATTGATAATGTGTAAATGCCTGTTTGATTAACTGTAATTGCCGAACTCGTTCCTCCCGTCGACCATAAATAGGTTCCTTGTCCTGCAATTCCTGTAATCGATGTTGTTTCACCTTCGCAGATATCTTTATCGCCTGTTATGCTTGGATCAGCTAGTGGATAAACAACTAAGTTAAAGTTAGCGGTATTCTTACAACCGCGTATATCCGTAACAGTTACAGTATAATTCCCACCAATAGTTGTTTGAATAGTCGCTGTTGGCTCTCCCGTTGACCATAAATACTGAGAAAAACCACTTCCTGCATTTAACACTGCTGGAATATTTACACAAGTGGTTGCTGGTCCACTGATAATTGGTAGTGGTAAATTATTTACTATAAGATTGGTAGTGTCGTTGTTTTTACAGCCATTTATATCTGTAACTTCAACAGTGTAAGTTCCAGCGGTGTTGATGTATATACTCGGACTGGTCTGTCCGTTGTTCCAAACATAATTAGAATAATTCCCTGGTGTTATACTTGCACTATCGCCTGCGCATATACTAACACTTGCAGGCAATGTTGGTGTTGGTAGCGGATAATTATTTAACTGAACGGATGTGCTTCCAACGCAACCATTGTTATCTGTAACAGTTAATGCATAATTTCCTGGTGTTGCTGCAGTGATGCTATTACCGCTAGCACCCGTACTCCATTGATAACTGCTGTAATTTCCGTTGGATGATAATTGTGTTGATAGTCCTGCACAAATGGCAAGTGTACCATTAATGCTAGGAGTAGGTAAAGGATTAATCGTAATTTGTTGCGAAGCAGATCCAGTACAGCCACCATTGATAGTAACAGTCACTGAGTAAGTACCGCTACTATTTACATTTACTGTTTGAGTTGTTGCACCATTCGACCATAAATAACTTGAATAGCTTCCGGCATCAAGTGTAAGATTTTGTCCTTGGCAAGCACTTGTCGCTCCTGTAATTACTGGAGTGGGGTTATTCGTAACCGTTAGTTGTTGACTGGCTTGATTGCTACAACCATTATTATCGGTTGCTGTTACAGTATAGGTTCCAGCGTTTGATATATTGATGGTGTTGCTTGTAGCTCCTGTATTCCATAAATAATTTATACCTGCGGGATTAGCCGTATAAGTTGTAGTAGTGCCATTACAAATAACAGCCGATCCTGTAATGCTTGCGATTGGTAAAGGATTAACAGTAAAATTTACGCTCGTTGAGGCTGTGCAATTATTGATGTCAGTTACAGTTAGTGTATAAGTTCCAGAAGTATTTACATTGATGGAAGAGGTATTGTTTCCATTACTCCATAAGTACTGCGAATAACTCCCTGCCGAATTAAGGTTGCTGCTATTGCCTGCACATATTTGAAGTGTTCCAGTAATTGATGGAGTAGGAGCGTTGAAAATATTCACTGCATGTGAATCCTGACCTGTACATCCGTTTGCATCCGTTACAGTAACTGTAAAAGTTCCGCTTGTATTTGTGTTTAATGTTGATGTATTAACACCTGTCGACCATAAATAATTAGAATAAGCACCAGCCGATAATTGCACATTAAATCCAGGGCATGAATTAATCGGACCTGTAATTAATGGTGTAGGGTTAGGATTTACAATAACATTAACAGATGAATTTGCAAAACACCCATTGTCACTAACGGTAAGCGTATACGTTCCTGAAGAGTTTACTGTTATGGATGATGTATTC
>CAINEC010000188.1 GCA_903847585.1 uncultured Bacteroidota bacterium | reverse complement strand
GTAATTAAAATGCCGATGTTCTTTTCTTTAAGTTTGTATACGATACCTTGTATGTCTTCCACCGCAATTGGATCAACTCCAGCAAATGGTTCATCTAATAAAATAAATTTAGGATCTACTGCTAGTGCTCTGGCAATTTCAGTTCTTCTTCTTTCTCCTCCTGATAAAACCTCTCCACGACTTTTTCTTATTTTTTGAAGACTGAATTCATCTAATAATATTTCAAGTTTTTCTCTTTGTTCTTCTTGACTTTTAGATGTCATTTCTAAAACCGCTCTAATATTATCTTCTACACTTAACTTTCTAAATACCGATGCTTCTTGAGCTAAATAACCAACACCCATTTGAGCTCTTTTATACATGGGCTCATCAGTAATTTCTGTTTGATCTAAAAATATCTTTCCTTCATTGGGCTTAATTAAACCAACTGTCATGTAAAAAGTAGTTGTTTTACCTGCCCCATTAGGTCCTAATAGTCCAACAATCTCACCCTGTTTTACCTGTATGGAAACATTGTTTACTACTGTTCTTCCTTTATAACGTTTTATTAAATTATCGGTGCGAAGTGTAAGCATAATGACGAAGTTAAAAAGTTAATTGTAAACTTGCACGAATTCCGTATTTCGAAATATTCTGATTTTCTAAATAGGCAAGTCTCCATAAGAAATCCACACGTAATATTTTGAAAATGTTTTCTACCCCAGCACCAACTTCTACATATGGTTTCGAGCGTAATGTTGTAAAGGCGTTTTTATTTTCTAATATATCAAGATTCCTTTTATTGATGCCACCCCATACAGCTTTCACTTGTGCAATTTCTCTCCACTGCAATTTACGCATCAACGGAATTTTATTGAAAAAGAATCCATCGAAATGTTGTACAGCTGTTCCAGTTAAATAATAATCGCTCACAAATTCAAAATAATTCATGAGGTTAAACGCAGCGTAATCGTAAAAGTAAGTTTCATTACCCGGATGCATTTCTAATAAAGGATATGGTACTTTTCCCCATACTCTTCCCCCAGATATAGCCCAATAAGCATATCCGAAAGGAGCGAGGCGAAGTAAGTCATCCACCTTTGCATTTATTTTTTGGTAATTGAAAAATCCATTTTCTAATCCTTTAATTCCTTGGGTATAATTTACTTGTAAAATAGGGTAGTCAGAACCTAAACTTACTCTATCAATTTTTCCTGCAACAAATTTCTCACGATAGGCAAAGCGGAAATAAAGATTTAATTCCGTTGATTCATAACTGTTACGCGTAACCGTAGTGTCATCGTTATAATAATAATTGATTTTCAAATCACCTAAAGGCGTAAACTTGGTATGCTGATAGGTGATTCTATTTGATAGGCCAGGCCCCCATTCTATTTCATACCATGCTTTATGATATTCAATATTGTTTAAGCGGTTGGCAGGGTTCCTTCGGAATAAAGAAGATAAAACATTGTCGTCTTGAAATGCATTATCACTTTGACCTAATTGTTGCACATCGTTTTTATAATTCACTCCAATAAACTGCCTTGGTTTATCATTCAACTTAAATTTAATTCCTCCTCCGTATTTGAATCGCTCATCTTTTAAGCCATAAGCCACATAGCCATCAATTTGCACTTTCGTGCTAAAATCATCACTCGTGCGGGCGCCAATTCTAAATCGATTACCTTCAATTTTATTAAAGCTGTAAAAAGTATAATACGGACCTAATTCAATTTTTCCGATGTCTTTATAACCTGTAAAAAACAAAGTGATTAAATCAACATAAGTTTGAAATGCTGGTAGTGTTTTAATAGTGTCTACCATGTGGTAAATCTGCAACTCGCGATTTGATAAACTATCATGTCTACTATTATCCCAGAACTCGGTAGATTTATCAGCAGCATCTGCTTTTACAATAATATTTTCACCCCCTTTAAAGATTGAATCTATAAGTTGCTCATTAATATGAAAATCTCTATAGGAAGTAGTCTTTCTTCCAATGAATCCAGTTCCTTCATCTTTCGCAGCAAAATCAACAATCAGTTTATCTTTCGACAACATCCATTGCTGATTATTAAAGTACGTATATTCCTGAACGATAGCCATGTCTTCCACCCAATTAATATTGGCTTTCGCAGAGATACGCATATCGATTTTTTTAATGGCCCATGTTGTATCATTTACCCATAACTCTCCAAGAAAAGTTAAATCTTCTGGTCGACGAGGTCTGAATTTAATTTTATAACACCATTTACTATCGATGAAAGTACTATCGAGTAAATAGTATTTATAATATAATGTACCAATGTTTGACGTCGGACTAACAAAGCTTTTTCCGAATAGATCAATAAAGTTTCCGTAGATGTCTACCTTCTGATACATGTCGCCCAAAAACTGCGTAACCGTTGCGTTTTCTAATCCAGATATTTTACTTGCTTTGATAATTTCTCTTTTATCTTTTGGATTACTCTTGAAATAAATATCAGACAATGATTCAGAAATGAAGAAAGGTAAAAATGGTTTGCTGTTAGTTTCGCTGCTGTCAATATTATCCCAAATAAAATTAAATGGTTTTAATAGCTTATTGTTTTTTAGTTTATCGTTGATGTTAGTAATATCAAACTCTAATTTATTATATACTTCAAATTGATACGACGTTAATTTGGAAGGGTCATTGTCAGGTTTATGTTCGATAATG